>JAAFHL010000267.1 GCA_013298365.1 Bacteroidota bacterium
TGGTGGGATTGTGAAGGTCTCGTAATGTTGAGTAGGATTTATACCCTTTCAACTGTGAAACTTGCTTTCTGAAGTTTGTTAGCAAATTCGGAAAATTTTTGTTTTGAGTTACCGAAATTCTATAAATAGCAATTTCGGTAACTTCTCTTGTTTGGCAGAAGCCCAAAATGATGTGACAATTAAAGCCACTGTTGTCAATAATTTTTTCATTTTTCAATGTCGTTTGTTGGTTAGACACCAAGAAAAGTGAGTTGTGACAAAACTTAATTTTTTCTTTTTAGTTTGATAATTTTACCCGTCAAACAGGTTCATATAAAGCTGCCTTGTAAAAACAAAATCGTCTGACCGTCTCCTCGACAATCAAACGATTTTTTGCCTAAAATACTGAGGGGGGTAAATGTGGCGTTTAGTCAGTGATTTTGGTTTTCCGTAACTGATTGCCCCCTCAGTAAATTTAACGATTGGGTGTTTTTCATTCATTACCAGTGTCTCAAAACCAACTCACGAAAGCAAAGAGCTGAATGGTAAGTGTCTGAATTTTAGATATTTATGAATGAAAATAGTAGTTTTGCCAGTTGGTTTCGAGATACTTATTATGGGTGCATAAAACGCAATCGTAGTTTCTATTTTTTCTGTCAATGCAAAAGAGTTCTACAAATATATGCAGAACTCTTTTTGTTTTATGGCTTGCTAATTTTGATAATTGAAATGACACATCCTTTTTACGACTGCCATTATTTTGTTTTTAAAAAAGATTAATTTCTACCTGCAATAACACCACCATCAATATCCCAAATTGCTCCTGTTACCCAAGAAGTTTCATCGCTTAATAAAAAGCTGATTGTTTTAGCAATATCTTCTGGTCGTCCAACCCTTCCGATTGGATGAAATCCATTGAAACCTTGTAATGTTTCTTCGATTTTGCTTTCTTCGATAAATGAACTGTAAATAGGTGTAACAACTACTGCTGGCGATACAGCATTGACACGAATATTATTCTCCGCCAATTCCATTGCCAAATGCTGAGTAAGGCTGTGCAAACCTGCTTTTGCCATTGAATAAGCACTTGATGGGGTAGCTTTGATAGCCTGTTTCGCCCACATTGAACCAATATTCACAATAGAACCGCCACCATTTGAAACCATTACTTTGGCAACAGATTGTGTAATGAAGAAAAAAGATTTGTTGAAATTGTGATAAATATCGTAGTCGGCTTCGCTATGTTCTAAAAATGCTTTTGGACTGAAATAACCCGCTGAATTTACCAAGTATCTAAGGTTAGGAAACTCGGTCGTCACTCTTTCAGAAAAAGTTTTAACAGCCTGTGTATCAAACAGATTTAAAGCTACGGTTTTCAAACTTCCAAAAATTGAAAGTTCTTTTTTGGCAGATTCAAGATTTTTGTCGGCTCTACCAACGATGATAACTTCTACACCTTTTTGTAACAAAATTTGTGCAGTGGCTTTGCCCATTCCTGTAGTGCCACCTACAATTAATGCTTGTGATTTACTCATTTTTCTATCTTTTTTAAATTGTGAGCCTCTATGACTTGAAACCTAAAAAAAGACGCAAAAATTTATCAAGAATTTTCTAATTTATTTTTCTCAGCTTGTAATTCTGTGCATTGTGGCTTGATGTCAAACGAAACCATTTCGCCACTTTCGCTAAAACTGACAACGCAACATTCTAAAAACCTTTCTTTTAGTTTTAATCTTGCTCTTTGTATTCTTGATTTTGTATTAGGTAATGTCAGTCCCAATTTTTCAGCAATATTTTTTTGGTCTATGCCCTCAATATCTGACATATAAAGTGGTGTAGCGTAATCGTTTGGCAAAAGTCTAAGAAGTGCTTTTATATAGTCAGATGCTTCGCCAACAACAGACTTTTCATTGTCTGTTTCTACTAAATCAATCGTAAATGAAATAGTCTTATTGTTTTTATTGTGATAGTCAATGATGTTATTCTGTGTGATTTTAAACAACCAAGATTTTAAGTATAAAACTGTTTTTCCGTTTGAACAGTATTGGTAACTTTTTAGTAAAACATCTTGTAAAATGTCTTTTGCATCATCGTCATTAGTTACTCGTTTTTTAATGTAACTAAACAATGAAGATTTATACTCCTCCCAAATTTCAAATATGTTACAATCCTCCATTTATTTATTGTCTGTTGATTTTTATTGAAATGTCTGGTAAAGTTCCAGCTAACTATCAAATACACGAAATTTTATCGCATTTTCTGTAATTATTTTAATTTTTTATTCCCCTTCAGCTGTCATACTTCCTGTTTTATCACTTAACGCCTTGTAAAACAAAATCGTTTGACTGTCTCCTCGACAATCAAACGATTTTTGTGCCTAAAATACTGAGGGGGGGTAAATGTGGCGTTTAGTCAGTGATTTTGGTTTTCCGTAACTGATTGCCCCCTCAGTAAATTTAACGATTGGGTGTTTTACATTCATTGCCAGTGTCTCAAAACTAACTCATGGAAGCAAAGTGCTGAATGGTAAGTGTCTGAATTTTAGATATTTATGAATTAAAATAGTAGTTTTCTTTGCCTTTGCTAAATCGATGTTATCTGCCGTTTTTTTGTCAGTATTCTGTTTTATAATTAATTCAATTCTGCTTTTGCAAATCCTACTGTGTCACGATACATTTGAGGGGAAATGTCTGCATTATTTTTGAAAAGTCGGCTAAAATAAAATTCGTCTGTATAGCCCAAGTTCCATGCTATTTCTTTAATGGACTTGCTTGTCATATACAATTCCCTTTTTGCTTCTATAATTATTCTTTCTGTTATTAATTCTGTCAGCGTTTTATTGAAATGCGTCTTTGCTAACTTTGCCAATGCGTTTGCTGAAATATTTAAAAGGGTTGCGTAGTCGCTTGCTGAATGTTTTTGTCTGAAATTTTCTTCTATTGAGTTCTTTAAATTGCGAAGTACAAATGGTGTTTGAGTGTCAGTAAATTGGGGTTCGTAAGTAGTTGATTGTGATTTTATTCTTGAAGCTGTAACTAAAAGTATCTTCAAATTTGGTACTAATAATTCATAATTACTGCTTTCATTATTCTGTATTTCTGTTTTTAGTTGATTTATGATACTGTGAAAATTTGTTTGAGTGTGTTTGTCAATTTCAAAGAACGGTGCTTGGTAGATATTATTAAAAAGTACACTATCGCAACTTGTTTCTTGCGGATTGCGGTGAATACAATAAAAGTCAGAATGAAATTGAATAGCAATGCCACTTATGTTTTTATTGGTCGAAAACATAAATGGCTGATAAGGCGAAAATGAGAAAACGGAATTTTCTTGAAATAGATACTCCGAGAAATCCACTTTTAGAAGTCCTTCGCCTTTTTTTATCCAAATAAAAGAATAAAAATTATTGCGTTGTAAATAGTCAAAATGGCTGTTGTCGTTAAACGAAAACAGTTTAAAAGCAAGATTTCCGTTTTGCTTGTTTATAATGGTAAAAACATCCTGCTCATTCATATTAGCATAAATTTCATTTTTGGTTATTTCTTCGTTTGGTTACTTGCTCGCCTGCAATACCCCAATTATCGGTTTCTACTTCGTCTATAATGACAAAGGTGGTGGCAGGATTTTTATCAAGCACTTTTTGAAGCAAAGTCGTAACTCCCTCAATGAGTTCGGCTTTCTGTTCAGACGTTACTCCGTCTTTGGTAATTTTGATATTTACGTATGGCATATTTAAGAATTTAGTTTATGTCTAATAAATGGTGCAACAAAAAGTAATGATGGCACTGCTAACAAAAATGCTATGAGCCAACTTCGTAGCCAAACAAAAACAAAATTCTGAACAAAGCCTACATTTACGGCTACTAACGTAAATGTAATATAGCTTGTAACTACTATACCCGTTACAACGGCAAATTTTAGATTAGCTTTAGTCATTTTACCTATATTATTTTGCTGGCATAAATGATGTAATTCAGCATCGGGAGGGGTTCGATTAATCCTTTCAAAAGGGTTATAATTTGCCCACGATGATACGAGGAATGATGCGAAACGTGAAAAATAGCGTCAGCAACACTAATATTTCTTTTGCTTCCATCAATGGGGAATGTAAATTCGATTACTTTTCTGAAGTCATTTTCCTGAAAATTAGAAAACAAAGTCGCCCATCCAGCTTTGTTTTGAATAGATATTTTTTCACTTTCCTCCAAAGACCTTTCCTGAAATAAAGTTGTTGTGACAGCAACAGCATTAAGCCTGCAAAGCCACATCTCATTTGCTGACATCAAATGCGATAATAACAAAACTGCTCTATCAGGCAAGTTTTCAACGCTTTTCAGGGAGGCTAACAATTTTTCATTTGCCCAATTTTCAAATTCAATTTGGTTGATAAGAATTTCTTTCATTTCATTATTGTTTAATATTTTTCAAAGCAATATTTACGGCATCATTCATATTGCCAATCCAAGGTGTACCGTGACCTGATAACATTGTTACTTCGCCAAGTTCACGAAGTAAATCTAATGACCGCATTGCTTGTTTATAGTTGTGGTTTAAAATTGGATTTGTTAATTGTGGTTGTCCTAATTCGCCAGTTAATAAATTTCTTGTAACTATGGTGTCGCCTGAAATTAATATTTTTCTGTCTTCCAATAACAAAGCAATTTCACCATCGGTATGACCTGGTGTATGCAATATTATTGGTTTTCCTGGCACATCCAATATCTGTCCATCTGAAATGGTTTGTACTTTACTCAAATGTGGTAATGTGAAAACTCCATTTACAATTGCAACACCTAACATTTTAGCTGTGTATCCTCTCCAAGCATTAGATAATAAACCAAACCAAGGTAATTGCAAGGGTTTACAAGCCATTTTTGCATCGCCACTATGCACATAAACTGGGGCATTAGTCTCTTTTCTAACTTTTTCAGCAAATCCTATATGGTCAGCGTGGGCATGAGTAAGTATAATTGCTTCAATGTCTTTACTGCTTTTCCCAAGTAATTCAAGTCCTTTTTTGTAAACACTATAATGACCTAAAAAACCTGCGTCAACTAATGTTAATCGTCCTTCTTCTTCAATTAAATACCAATTAAATGGACCACAATCAAAATGATGTACTCCGCTTGCTATTTCCATAATTCAGTTTTTATATTTCTTGTGGTTCTGGAAAATCAATTGGTACTTTTACTAATGCAAATAAATAATTGGTAATGATTTTATCGCCAATTGTCATTACAACATCAACCAAATTTTCGGGGGTATATCCTGCTTCAAAAAAAGTTTGCTTCGCCTGTTCGCTTGCTTCGCCTTTATTTAGGACAACTTCTTGAACCAGCAAAGCAAGTGCTTTCAGCTTTGGGTTAAATGTTATTGCGACGCTTCTAATTTCCAAAATTTGTTCGTCTGTAAAACCAATCATTTTACTCACAGCAGTGTGTGCAGCTTTACAATAATTACAACCATTCAATTGGCTTACAACTAAGTTAATAACTTCACGCTCTTTGTTATTGATTGAGCTTTTTCGGTTTTGTAATGCCAAGTAATCTGCCAAGGCTGTTGGCGAATTTGCAAATGTGGCATACATATTAGGCACAAAACCAAGTGCTTTTTGCAAGTTGTCAAAAATTTGTTTGTTACTTTCTGTAACAGTTTCTCTTGTGGGAATTATGAATTTTTCCATTTTACTTATTAGATTTTAAAAGTTTTGAAATTGATACGAAATGAAACCAAAGAAGCAATACACCTGTATAAAAAACAACGTATTGCATATTATGAAAAGCTCCTAAATCTTTCCAAACTACAAGGCTAATACTGGTTACAATGATAACAATATCTAATACACCAACAATATTTGCTAACCATAATAGTTGATTTTTTGAAGGTTGATTTTTGACAACTGCGATTGATGCCAATAATGCAATAAAACCTGATGAAACGTGAAGAAAGCCGTCCATAATTGAAAACCAAGCAGGAATAACTTGTAAAACACCTTCCATTAAAAAACCCGATGCTACAAAAACTCGTAGTCCTTGAACAATTTGAATATTTTCTTGTGAAATATTATCAAATACTTTTTTGAGTGGCGAAAAATAGAAAAATGTTAAAACAAGTGTCGCTGATGAAAGTGTTAGAATATAAAAAGCAATGCCTGAAATATCAATAGGAATAAGCAACCTTTTACTAAATACAATATGGATAAATAATATCCAAACGAATGATGCAAGACCAAAAACTATTTTTGTTGTTGTGGTAGCTATTCCAATTTTCAATAGCCAAAGTGTCGCAATTAGAAATAAGATGTTTACGCCAATTACCCAATAAGTAGTCGCTAAATAAGATGTTGTTTCCATTTTCTTTGAATTAAATCCTATGTCAATATTGACAGTGCAAAGGTGCGACAACACTTAATTTTAAAGAATGGAGATTTAATGCTTTGAAATGGACATTTTTTTCGGATAGTTAAGTTTTTTTATTTTCTGTGTCGTCAGACCAAGAAAAGTGAGTTGTGACAAAACTTAATTTTTTCTTTTTAGTTTGATAATTTTACCCGTCAAACAGGTTCATATAAAGCTGCCTTGTAAAAACAAAATCGTCTGACTGTCTCCTCGACAATCAAACGATTTTTTTGCCTAAAATACTGAGGGGGGGTAAATGTGCCGTTTAGTCAGTGATTTTTATGGTTTATACGCCCACTTCCTCCGATTTTTCAATGCTTGGTGGAATAAGTTTGTACATCACGGGCGTTACGATTCTTGATAGAATAGTGGAGCTGATTAAGCCGCCGATGAGTACCAATGCCAAAGGTGAAATTTGAGGATTGGGGTTGATG
>JAAFHL010000269.1 GCA_013298365.1 Bacteroidota bacterium
GCGTATTTCAGATTTTCTGCGTATTTCAGATTTTCTGCGTATTTCAGTTTTCTGCGATTTCAGTTTTTCTGCGATTGCAGTTTTTCTGCGATTGCAGTTTTCTGCGATTGCAGTTTTCTGCGATTGCAGTTTTCTGCGATTGCAGTTTTCTGCGATTGCAGTTTTCTGCGGTCGTTATTCCGATTCCGTTAAAATCCGTTTTGACAAAATTTCGTCTTTCTGCTAAATTTGTACAAAAGGTTTTTGCGAAATGAAATGAAGCCAAAACTTTTTGTGCAAATTTAGCTTTACACACAGTTTGACAAGTCCCGCTTTCACGAATTGCAAATAACGGCTATATTGACTACGTGGCTTTTGTGCTTTCGCCTTGAGCGTTGGTTAAAAGCCATGTGAGGCAATATTTTTGTTCTTGGTATTTTATTTTTTCCTTACGTGAATAATATTCTGATGTCCTGTTTCAAGTCTTTGTTTGCTGTCCACCATCTCATAATTTTTCACATTGTCAAATTCAACAATTATAGGCACTTTCATTTCATATCCAGTAAATTTAGCCGTTCCGTCAACTATTTGAACTATTTCAGGCGGTGTTTGATGATAAATTTTAAGTTTGGGATTTGTTTCCGTAAATATCGGCGTTTTTAACGTTTTATGGTCAATCAAAACGATTTCGTACATATTTGATTTCACAGAAGCGGAATCTGTGATTTTTATTGAACCTATAATTGGTTGCAAAATAGTAAAGATGCCGCCAATCAACGCAGCCAAAAGGATAACCCAATATTTAGGTTTTCTATACCACACATTGCCTTTGCCTGGTGTAGTATTCTCGTTTTGAGTCATATTAACAATATTTTGTGTGTTGCTTCTTGCGTTTTCTATTGGTATATTTGGCACGATGCTGCTTATTGAATTATTAACCACTTCATCACTAATATTACTATTTTCAGATACAAGTTGATTTTCAACAGTATTTGCTTGCTCCGTAATTACTGGATTTACAATGCTTTCCCTATTTTCGATGGTAGGTTGATTGCTTATTATTTCACTACTAACAAAGTAATATTTTGACATTAATTCAGATAGTTCTTTACAATCTTCATTAGCACATAAACTACACACCTCAATTATAATATCATATTGCTCATTAGGTTTAAATGTGCATAAATTTTCATAGAATGCAGTTCTTTTATTTATTCTACGTCCCGTCTCATCTTCAAATGGTATTTTTAAATGTTTAGGGTTTGTGTTATACTTGACAGCCTTAGCTAAAAATAATTTCACAATTTGTCCCCCAGTTAATCCCTTTTCAGTATCAGCTAAAATATTAGAAGCGTGTAATAAATGATTTTCAGAAATTTTATCCATTATATTATTTCGATATTTTGATTTAATTATTTGTACTTATTACCAAGAACGACAAAATTGACGCTGTGCCTTTTGAGCGTTTGCCTTGCGTTTCGGTTAAAAGGCATTGGCGGCAATGAATTTTGTTCTATGCTATTTATTTTATCCATTCGTCAAGATAACTACTTATATGCTTTACCTCGTTTGCATATTGCAGAATACCTAAATCCAAAAGTCTATATTCAAGGCTTTTTTTACTTACATCAAAAGCAATAGCCAAATGATTTATTGTATCTGTAACCATTCTTAAATTAGTATATTGACTATCAACATAAATTTTTCCGACATTTCTAACGCCTCTCGTTTTTTGGAATTTTTCAAGTTTGCTGACTATAGTAGGTGCAGGCATCAAAAATGCAGATGCAAATTTATTAGCTTGCCATTCAATCCAATTTTTATCGTTTATTAATTCATGCCTATCCAACCGAAAACTATATTCGGAGTCTTTAAAACTATCATAAACATCTTGATTCATTGTTAAATTTCTATGTAAAAAGAAATGCCCGATTTCATGGGCAAATATGAATGGAAAATTATTCGTATTTATAATTTTTCTATCAACATAAATTGTTTGTTCTTTATTGTCAAAAAAACCAAGTATTTTATTAGATGTTGAATATTTCTCCAAATCCTCATTAAAATTTATGGTAAGTTGATGTTCCTTTTCTAAGTAGATTTTGTATTCAAGTAGATTTAAGCCAGTCCAGGGAATAATATTTTTGTCAAACTCCTGTACTCTACAAGCTGCAATGATTTCTATATCCCTTGACGAAAGTCGCTTAATATTACTATGCTGCGCATTTTTAACAAATAATTCTCGTAATTGTTTGTAAAATAAAGCATCAAAATTATTATTTTCGATTTGTTCACTCCTTGAATAACTGTATAGTTTGATATTGTAGGATTCGTCAATATCAACTTGAATAAGCATAAAACCAACGGATTCAGCAAACTCTAACGCTCCTTTTTGTAATCTATTATTAGCAATAAATATACCTTTCACATTCATCCCTGAAACCTGTTGAACTTTCCCCCAAAACTCTTCTACGTCATTTACAGGAATGGTACTATTGTAATTCTTACACTCAACTAAAAAAAGTAATGTATACCTTTCTGCATTAGGATACCATACTTCAATAGCAATATCAAATACAATATCGCTCTTTCTTTTGTCGGAATAATAGCCTTTTTTAGCGTATATTCTGCATTGTGCAGGTATTACGCCTAATTTGCCTTCATCTATGGCAACTTGAATAACCCTATAACTAATTTCTTCAAAACTATCTCCTTTAGCTGTAGTATTCATATCTTATTTATTATAGTAGCATAGAACGACTGGTGCTACTGCGGGCGGGGCGGTGAGTTTGGCTTGCGCTTCGATTCGCCACGCTCGACAGTAGCACCCTTGTTAGGCGATTATTATTTTATTAATTAGAAATTCTTGCATAAAATAGTAAAGAATACGCCAAATTTGATTTTGAGCAAGTTTTAACTATATATGTTTTAGGCAACTTTTGAATAACTATTCTTTTATACCAATACAAGTTGCAACAGGATAGACGTTTATAACGTCATTAAACTTAACTTCTATCATAGCATTACAACCTCTTTCTTTCGCTTTTTGCTGCAATTTCCGAAGTAATAATTTTTTACTTGCACCAACACTCCCAAAAGCTTCAATGTAACAAACTTCTTCAAATTCTTTTTCGGGACAATTATGCATATAAACTTTGACACTCTTATCTAAGTTTAAATCAGCATAAGTGATAGTCGCACAACTTGAGAAAAAGATTGTTATGAAAATCAAAAATAAAAAAACAATATTGTTTTGCATGATAAAAAAAAATTAATTGTAAATGTAATTAAATTATCGTTACAAAGATAAGTGGTTTACGCCAAGATTGACAGTGCAAAAAAAAAGGTATTATTTTTAGTTTGCGCAATAAAATATTTTATGAGATATTTTAACCATATATTATGAAATATTAAAAAACTGATTATCAATTAATTAAATTTCTTTTATACTATCGCCTAACGGCTATATTGACTACGTGGCTTTTGTGTGTTGGCTTTTGAGCGTTGGCATAAAAGCCATGTGAGGCAATATTTTTGTTAGCAGATGTTTCATTTATTCAATTCATTTTCAAGGTCTTGCTTTATGTCTAACACATATTCTATACTAACCTCAAAATCTTCTGCAATTTCCTCAATACTCAATTTCGCTCTCAAAATCGCTTTTTTCATCCTTTTAATCCGCTCATGCTCTGCTGCAACTTGCTCATACAAAGCTCTTGCCTCTTTTCCCATTTCGTTTTTCTTTTTCTCCTCCAATTCCTGCGGACTAAGTTTGTCCATGTCTATCAAATCCGCAGCTTTGTTAATACCAACATTTTGGCGGTTGATGTTTGGGTTTTCAGGATGATTTATCGATTCATAGATTAAATCTAACCAATCACGTACCTCTGAGGGTGTATCCTTATGTCTATGATTAGGATTTAAAGCAATGAGTTTGTGTGCAAATAAAGGTACACTTTCTTTGCCTGAGTCTTCTGTATGGAAAGTAGTTATCAACATTTCTTGATTTAATGGCTGTCCGTTTAAATCCAACAATTTTTCATATGCTTTCGTCATAACCAAAATTAAATAGACTGACCGTTTAATTTTGTATTGAGAAGAACTAACTTGTTGCTCAGCTATCAACATCAAAAAATAATGCAAGAATCTATCAAATACATAGTCATACTCCACTTTTTGCAGTTCTATAACCATACGATTATCAAGCGTTTCCGCAAAAATATCCAACTCAAACGCAATTTGTCCGATTTTCGGTTCAAACTGCTTTTCCGTTTCTATTTTTGAAACACGTACCTCAAAACCCAGTACATCTTTGATAAATTGCTCAAAAACAACTTTATCTGTAAATGCTTTTTTAAATATTGTCCCGTTATCTAAGTTACCTAACATGATTTTCAATTTAATGATTAGGTTACAAATTTAGCACTTTTTTCTGAATGTACAATTTCAGAACACTATAATTGATTTTATTTTCCATAGTATCTGCTAATGACAAATGCTGCTGACGTGCTTGTGGCGATTTAGCCTGTGCGATGATTCACAAGCATGGGCAGTAGCATGAATGTTAGCCTCAGTTTTTTAACTTTTTCAAATTCATTTTTATGCCAAATATAGAACTTTTGAACTGCGATTGTATGCAACTCATGGCGCAATATCCTGACAAGCATTTTGATTTGGCTATTGTGGACCCGCAATATGGTATAGGCTGGACAGACACAATAGACTACAAAGACAACCAAAAAGCAAATCAAGTGAAGCATGGATACAAATTGCACGAAAAAAAAGAATGGGATAACAAGCCGATGGATAAAGATTATTTTATTGAACTTCAAAGAGTTTCAAAGAATCAAATTATTTGGGGTGCAAATTATTTCTTGGATAAATTGCCAAACCCCAATACAAAATGTATGATTTATTGGAACAAAATGAATAAGAAATTCACAGCGATTACAGATGAAATTGCTTGGACATCTTTTAATAGAAAGCCTTTTGAAATCGAATTGAATGGCAATACAGAAAAAGGTTTTTTGTCAAAAGGACACATACACCCAACTCAAAAACCCGTAAAACTGTATGAAATTCTTTTACGAAACTTTGCAAAAGAAGGACAACTAATACTCGACACGCATGGCGGTTCTTTCAATTCTGCAAAAGCAGCCCACAACTTAGGCTTTGATTTTGTAGGCTGCGAAATAGATAAGGACTATTACGACAAAGCGACAGACTCATTTAAGACACACGCCTCCCAACTATTGATTACTTTATAGTTGGGGCTAACGGCTATATTGACTACGTGGCTTTTGTGCGTTGGCTTTGAGCTTCGGGTAAAAGCCATGTGAGGCAATATTTTTGTTGGCAGATGTTTATTTTTTTCTTAGTTCGTCTATAAATTTATCTTTGCCATCATTTTTATCAGTATATTTCCAAAAAGTCCAACCATTAGTAGAAATATCTTCGTGTGCGCCCATATGTATTTTAGCTTTTGTTCCAGCAGCAGAAGGCGTTTCATAAATTTTGCCATTATACTGAATTATATGATTTTTAGTATTAAATTTAGCTTTAATAGTCTCTCCAAAATATGACGCAAAAATATCAATTACATCATCATTATCAAACACAATTTCCATTACTGCTGTTTGATTGCTTTTTTGGCGATTACAAAAACGGTGTGTAATTTGAGCATTGGACATAATTGTTTCCCCTCCTTTAGAATAGGGAATAATATGGTCAACCTCAGCATCATCAATATTTGAGATTTGCTGCCCACAAATTTTACATGATTTATCTATCAAATATAGATGCTGTTTTATGCTATATGGGAAAATTCTTATTTCGCTACTTGGTTCTCCCACTATTTTTTCAAGCGTATCAAACCAAATTTTAAATCTGGTTTGTAAAGCGGACTTATCACTTGTACCTATTTCTATGCTATCAATAAATTTTGCATTTTGTGTCATCAAATGCAACAAACTTTCTCTAATTATATCTGCTTTAGGAATAATTTGATGTTTTTCATACCTAACAAATCCACACATCTGAATATCAAACAAGGACATGTTTAAATTATTATTCCATTTTCCATTTCGATTTTCTTCATTACCAAATACAAAACGCTTAAACGCATATTCTCCAAAAACGCTATTTACCAATTCTACACATTTTTTAAATCTTTGGCTGTATTCTTTTCGCTTTTCAGCGGGCATATTTCGATTATCACGTAGGTCTTTGTTGCAAAACTGCTTGATACTCGGCTTATAATTTAGATACGTTTTTTCTGCAAGTGCAAAAAAACGTAAAATCATCCCACGATACACCATTCGTTTTTTATAATTATCTTTGGACACTAACTTGTGAAAAGTTTCATCTTCCTCTAACTCTGAAAGCAATTTCAAGTAATTACCACGATAAACAACATTTCTTATTTCGTCTTCATTCAAGCGAACCGAACCTGTATTTAAACGTTCAAATATCTCAAACTTAATATCTTCAGGCGATTCTTTTTTTATTATTATGGTATGTAGTGTGGTTGTATTTATCTTTTGTTGTAAGTCTCTACTTAGGTCTGAATACTTTTTCTTATTCAGTTCTAACAGAACTTTCATATAAGATAAACTAAATTCCTTACCGTCTGGGTACTTTCCTTTGATAAAAGAAATAAAAGAGGTCAAACGTTGTTGCCCATCTATAACACTAGACTTGCTTTTAGTTAAAAATGAAACAAATAAGGGCGAATTATAGTTTATATACTTTAAAATATTTAATAATTGTACTAAATAAATGAGTAGTATTTACCATAACGCAAAAACAGAGCGTCAA
>JAAFHL010000268.1 GCA_013298365.1 Bacteroidota bacterium
AAAGGACCTTCCTCTTTGCCTTCTATCACGTCTTGCGCAGCCTCATACGAAAAACGATGGTCCGAGAAAATGATTGTTCTACCAAACCATTCATTGTGAATTATTCCTTTGCTATCTAATTCAAAAACAGCCGAATAGGTCAATTTTTCTTCATGCGGACGCAGGCTACACAAGAAATTTGACAATCTTTCGGGTAACATAGGCACGGTTCTATCTACCAAATAAACAGAAGTTGCTCTTTTGAAAGCCTCCATATCCAAAACCGTTCCTACTTTGAGATAGTGCGAAACGTCTGCAATGTGAACGCCTATTTCGTAATTTCCATTTTCCAATGTCTGGAACGAAATCGCATCATCAAAATCTTTGGCATCTATGGGGTCAATCGTAAAAGTGGTGATATTACGGAAATCTCGTCTTTTAGCAATCTCCTCAGATGTGATTTGTTCAGGAATTGCCTCTGCAAAACGCTGCACATCTTCGGGGAATTTGGGATTAAAGCCATAATTCAGCAAAATTGCGTGCATTTCTACTTCATGCTCACCTGGTTTTCCCAATACCTCTATAATTTTACATTCAGGGGTTCTGTTATTCCATTCAATTACCTGAAAATAAACTTTATCGCCCACAGTTGCACCGTTTAGGTCATCTTTTCTAATAAAAAAATCGAAACCAATGGTAGCGTCATCAGGCACAACATAAAAAGGACCACGTGCCTCTAACTTCAATGTTCCTACAAATTCTGTTCTTGCTCTTTGTACAATTTCTATGATTTCGCCAATTCTTTTACCTTCTCTATTGCGCAAATTTACGGTTCTTGCCTTTACAATATCGCCATTCAAAACCGTTCCTAAATTGCGTTGTGGAATAAAAATATCGTCCCCATTTTCCATAATCACATAACCCATTCCCCCACGATATACTTCTATTCTGCCCATAAAAGTTTCAAACGTTCCGCCTAACTTAAATCGGCTTTTGCCTTCCATCGTTACTTTGCCTGATTCCATCAAGTCGTTAAGTAACGATTTGATTTTCTGATTGCTAATGATGCGATACAACTCTGTCGCCTCCACAATGTCCTTCACATTGTACGCCTCTTTTGGGCTTATGCCCATAAAATTCAAGATGATTTTTTGATATTGTGCATCACCATTACTTTTGTTGCTGCGTTCTGTGTCTTTGTTTTTTTTTCTTTTGTGCTTGTGCATAAATAATTTAATTGAAATTTCTTTGTAACATATACAGGGTCTTATCAAGCAACAGGAGCAAAATGTTCATTTCTATATAAGTACACTAACTTGTGCCTTGTACGAAAAGGATAAAATTTTGTTACATGTTAGCTTGAAATACTTTTATCCGTTTCGTTTGTGGCGTATGCGATAATCCCACAATCATCTTTTAAGAAACATTTATTTTTTGGTAATTCCCATAAAAATACCTTACTTTGCATACGCTATTCGAATACATTTTATTTCTGATTTTATGCGAAATTATATTTACCTGTTACTTATGTTCTTTGTCTTTTCGGCTTGCCAAAAAGACAAAAACGCTTACTTATATGCGTTAAATGAGACAGAAGTTTCTTCTGTTACAGGCAAAAAGACAAAGCGCAAGACAGACGAACAATATGTTTCTATTTTGTATGCAAACTTATTTCAGAAAGCCCTTCCTTCTGCGGATTTGTTTGAAATCACTAAATGTATTATCTCTATTGGCGACAAAGAAGTAGCGCACAGGGTAGTTGTGAGCAATTTAATGAATCGTCCTGATGTTAAATTGCCACTTGATGCCGAGATGAGAGCTGATTTAACGAGTTTTATTTTTGATACCTACAAACGTTTTTATGTAAGAGAGCCATCTATTGCCGAAAAAACTTGGTGGCTTAATTACCTAAATGCGAATCCACAAATCACAACCGAACTTATTTATGTTTCTTTTGCCTTGTCAGAAGAGTATTTGTATTATTAATTTTTCGGAGATTTTCGCAAATCTTAATCTGCGAAAATCTGCGTTTTTTATCTGTGAAAATCTGCGAGAACCTAAATAAACTAACTTTCCACTCTCAACTTTCAACTATCCACTACAAATGACAGAAGCCACCATTAATCAAAAAAATATTTATCAAATAGATATTAACAAAGGAGAAACTTTCATTAATGCGCAAAAAATGCAAGCAGATGTGCATAAAGAAAATGCCTATCTGCAACATGTTTTGTCTAACAATGCCTCTTTTAAAGTAGCTATTCATAAGATAGATAAGGAAAATAAAGAAGTTGTTTTGACCATAAATGGCAAAAAAGTAAGCGTTACATTGCGTTCTCAAACAGAAATGCTGTTGGCTTCTTTGGGCTTAAACAAAATGTTAGTAACAAAATTAGATGCTATCAAAGCTCCGATGCCAGGATTGATTCAAACTATTTTGGTAACAGAAGGACAAACTGTGCAAAAAGGCGAGCCTTTATTGATTTTGGAGGCAATGAAAATGGAGAATGTTATCAAAGCTCCCGCAAATGTAACGATAGGTAAGATTCTTGTAGCTGCGAAGAATACGGTAGAAAAAGGTGCGGTGATGATTAGTTTTGAATAATATAGGTTCTTGTAAATGGCATATTACGATATTGACAAATACAAACGCCCCGTTTGGAGAAAATCAAACGGGGCATTTATTTGATGGCTATGATAAAAACACTAACAAGGGAAACCTGCTATTTTTAGTCTCAATGTTTCCAAGAATGAAAATAGTCTTTTCCTTCTATCCCCAAAGCATCTTCTGTGAGCATCAAAGGGCGGAAAGTATCCACCATTACCGCCAGTTCTAAGGTCTCTTTTACCCCAATGCTACGCTCAACAGAACCTGGGTGCGGTCCATGTGGAATCCCCATCGGGTGCAATGTCATATTTCCCTTTTTAATATTATTTCGGCTCATAAAATCGCCATCTACATAGTACAGCAACTCATCGGAATCTATATTGCTATGATTGTAAGGTGCAGGAATCGCTTGTGGATGGTAATCAAACAAACGAGGTGCAAAGGTACAAACCACAAAACCCTTGGTTTGAAAGGTTTGATGTACGGGCGGCGGCTGATGCAAACGCCCTGTTATGGGTTCAAAATCGTGGGCAGAAAAGGCAAAAGGATAAAAATATCCGTCCCAACCAATCACATCAAAAGGATGTGTGGCATATATATAAGGAAACATCGTGCCTTGCTTTTTTATTTTGACCGTAAAAAGTCCTTTTTCATCAAAAGTTTCCAAATTTTCGGGCTGACGAATGTCTCTTTCACAATAGGGCGAATGTTCCAACAACTGCCCAAAGTCATTGCAATAACGTTTCGGATATTCGATAGGCGAAAAAGATTCGACAATAAATAAGCGATTTTCGGGCGTATCAAAAGATATTTGATAGATAATCCCACGAGGAATAACCACATAATCGCCATATCCGAACCGCAAACTGCCAAACATCGTTTTTACTGTTCCTGTTCCCTCATGGATAAATAGCATCTCATCAGCTTGCACATTTTTGTAAAAATAGCCTTCTGTTCCCTTTTGTGGTGCAGCGACACTAATCTGTACATCATTATTGACCATTAAATATTTTCTCGCTTCCAAATAATCTTCCACAGGGGCAACATCATAGCCCAAGAAAAGACGATGTTGCATATTATTCTGAACAGCAATTTTAGGTGCTACGTGGTATGGCTCACCGATTGCCTGCACAATTGTGGGCGGATAAAGGTGATATACCAAAGAATAGATATTGGAAAAGCCTTCAGAACTTACCAATTCTTCTGCATAGAGTTTCCCATTCGGCTGTCGAAAAACGGTATGTCTTTTATGGGGAAATGCTCCAAGTTTGTGATAATGTGGCATAGTATAAAATAAAATGATTTATTATGAGACAAAAGTAGTGTTTTCTATGGAATTACAAACAATAAAAAAGCCGCTAAACCCTTAAAGTTTAACGACTTTTCTATATTTTTATGAAAAAAAGGCAATTTATAGACCAAAAGCGGTTTTAATTGCATCTACGTAATCTAATTTTTCCCAACCAAAGAATTGAAGATTTTTGGTTGCAGTGGTACGAGTTTCTGTTTTTACGCCATCTTTTTCAGATATGGTTACATAGTTTACCACTACATCACGATTTTCTGCGGTACGCCCCATATGCCCATATGCGGCAGTATCAGAATAGATTGGATTTTTCAACTGAAAACGGCTAATAATCGCTTTCGGTTTAAAATCGTTTTTGAAAGCAGCTTCTACTTTCGCAGAAACTTCGCCATCAGAAAGTCCTATCAAACACGTGCCATACGTATTCACGTTAATAGAAACAGGTTCTGCAACGCCAATCGCATAAGAAACTTGTACCAATGCTTGTGAAGAAACACCTGCTGCTACCAGATTTTTTGCTAAGTGACGAGCTGCATACGCAGCAGACCGGTCCACTTTTGAGGGGTCTTTTCCAGAAAAAGCACCTCCACCATGTGCGCCACGTCCACCAAAGGTATCTACAATAATTTTGCGCCCTGTAAGTCCAGAGTCACCATGTGGTCCCCCAATAATGAATACGCCCGTAGGGTTGATATAATATTTGATTTGGTCATTAAACAACGCTTGCACACGAGCAGGCAATTTTGCCATTACCGCAGGAATCAAATGTGCTTTTACATCAGCAGCGATTACAGCTTGCATTTTTGCCTCGTCTGTATCGAAATCATCATGCTGTGTAGAAACAACGATTGCATCTATACGTATAGCTTGATGGTCATCACTGTATTCTATCGTAACTTGTGACTTAGAATCGGGACGCAGATAGGTCATTACTTTCCCTTCTTTGCGAAGGCGAGCCATTTCGCTTACCAATAAATGCGAAATCTCAAGGGTAAGTGGCATATAGTTGTCAGACTCTGTGGTTGCATAACCAAACATCATACCTTGGTCTCCTGCCCCTTGCTCTTTTGTCTCACCCTCGTCTACCCCTTGTGCGATGTCAGGAGATTGACTGTGCAAAGCAGAAAGTACTGCGCAAGATTTTGCAGCAAATTGATATTCATCTTTGGTATAACCGATTCTTTCGATGGTTTGACGTGCCACTTCCTGCACATCTACGTATGCTTTTGTGGTAATTTCTCCCGCCAAAACGACTAATCCTGTGGTTACTAATGTCTCACAAGCAACTCGAGAATCGGGGTCTTGCGCCAACATTGCATCTAAAATGGCATCGGAGATTTGGTCTGCAACCTTGTCGGGATGTCCTTCTGAAACAGACTCTGATGTAAACAAATACGGCATGATTATATGATATTTGATATGTTGTTTTGAAAAGTGGCGCAATTTGCATCTTTTTTTGCAGATAATCAAAATATATTAAAAAAATTGTAAACGTTCCAAAGCTTTAACTTCATTATAAATTTCTGTTGAATTAGAGATTAATCAGTACTTTTGCTGACACTTATAAATTATGTGCTGACTTGTTTCCATTTCCAACTATTTGTCATGTTATAAGTTACATGAGAGAACTATACAAAGCCATCTGAATGAACGTATTTCTAAGGATAATCAATTAATTTTCAAAACTTAACACATTATGATATTAGCTTTACTTTTTAGTGCCTTATCTATTTCTTTGTCGCATTATGAGCGAATGAGTGAGATAGTGGATAAGGTCTCAGTTGTTGCGTATGGCGTAAATATGTCTGAAAAACTTCCTTTATTAGTTATGGTTCATGGTTCGCCTGGTGACTGGAAAGCCATGGAAAAATATATGGCAGATAGCGCATTGCAAAAAAAGTATCGAATGATTGCCATTACTCGCCCAGGTTATGGGGAGTCTGATAGTATAAAAGCCTACCCTGATTTACAGTTTCAAGCCAAGGTTGTTCATGCTTTTGTGTCAAAATATGCAAATGAGCAAGCAGTAACTATTTTGGGACATTCTGTAGGAGGAGCGGTTGCCATGCGCTATGCGATTGATTTTCCAAACGAAGCACAAAAGCTTATCTTACTTGCGCCTACCCTTTCTAAACGACATGAGATGCCACGTATTTATAACTATGTAGCGAAATGTAAATGGGTAAATAACCGTATTTCACAACAAATGCGGGTTAGTAGTTTCAATTGCCTGAACAACTTGAACAGATGTCTCCCCTTTATAAGGACTTACGTGTAAAAACTTGGCTTTTTCATGGTAAAATGGATATGATTGCACCGTATGGAAACGCATTGTTTTTGAAACGCAAATTACCAAAAGATTTACTTACTTTCAGAACTTATCCTTGGCAAAATCATTTTATTCCTTGGACAAAATTTGAAGATATAAAGGAGTTGTTATTGTCTAATTCCATGTAGCAGATAGCAAAATATGCCTCATTTTATCGCCTAACAATATCAAATGACATGTGTACAAAACAATGGGAAATACTAAATGATTTTTTGAAAAGGTTCTAAAATACTTTATATTTGCAGATAATTTGATTGTATGATGACAGAAAAATATCCAATAGGCGTTCAAACATTTTCAAAAATCATTGAAAATGGGGCAATTTATGTAGATAAAACAGCATATATTTGTCCTCTTTTGGCAGAAAAAGCACAATCTTCCTACTTTTTTTCTCGCCCTCGTAGATTTGGTAAATCCCTATTAATCAGTACCTTAAAAGCTATTTTTCAAGGAGAAAAAGAATTATTCAAAGGACTATATATTTATGATAAAATAGAGTGGGAAACATTTCCTGTCATTCATATTTCTTTAACAGATATTGGTTTTGAGCAGGTTGGACTAAAAAAAGCCTTG
>JAAFHL010000027.1:0-3899 GCA_013298365.1 Bacteroidota bacterium
TTGCATGTTCAAGCGATTTAATAATGCCTGGACGTGCAGCGCCTGCTGCACAACCGCAAACAGAGTTTACTACAACAAGGGTAGTGCCTGTATGTTTGCTTAATACCGCATCAACTTCGGCTGCACTTTTCAATTCTTGAAACCCTACATTCGTAAGGTCGGCACGCATAGGTGCAACAATTTGTTCTGGATACATAATAGTTATGAACTGTGAATTGTAATTTTAAGCTATTTAATTGAAATAAATCTGATACTAATGGATTGTGTGGCGACAAAAAAATGCTTCTTTTATGTGCCGTAGGCACAAAATATCGGTAGAAATATGTGCAAATCCCCGTCATTTTTACGCATTTTTTCGCACTTGCACGAAAAACAGGCTATGTGGGAGGCGATTATCTTTTTTTCTACCGATATTTTGCCCCTAACGGGGCAAGCCGCCACACAATCCGTTAGTATCACAAATAAACACAAAATTACGCATTTTTTTGTTCAAAATAAGACAAAAACTATCAATATTTCTTATCGTTGTATAGAAAATAACGTTATTGTCTGGTAAAACTAAAATCTTCTTTCCGATATGCACCATTAATTCTGCCGTCTATGGTTACAAGGAGCTTGTCTTTGCCTGTAAAAGCATAAATAATTCTTTGCGGAAAATCATGTTTAGGATTTTCAAACATAAAAAGGCTGTCATTGTTATTACTCAGGTAAAAAGAAATGGCTTTCCCTTCGTTTTGTGTAGGAACAGTTGGTACATAAAACGTAGAATCTTTGCGGAAAAGTAATTTCATGCTTTCCATCGGAATCGTAGAATCACCTTTTTGCATGTAGCTTTTTCCTACGAATGAAGTGTCATTTTCTTTTTTCCATTCTTCTATAAATAAGCCTGTGGCTTTTACTTGCCATTTTCCTTCCAAAATCGCAAACTTTGCACTTCTGTCTGCTTTGTTAGGTACGCAAGCGATTGCAAACAAAGTGCAAGCTGCTAAAAAATAATTTTTTTTCATATAATTTCTTGTTGATACATCAATACAAAGGCATAGATTTTCTCAAAAAAGATTTTTATATCCTGATTTGCAAAAAATCTTATACTTTTGCAAAAATAAATAAAATATTCGAAATATGCGCAATATCGCCATTCTTGGCTCAACAGGTTCTATCGGCACGCAAGCCTTAGACGTTGTCGCCGCTCACAGCGACAAATTTACCATTTCTGTCCTCACAGCACATAGCAACTGGGAATTATTGGCGCAACAAGCCCGCAGTTTCTTGCCAAATGCTGTCGTGATTGTAGATGAAAATTATTATGAAAAGCTGAAAGACTCGCTTTCCGATTTGCCCATCAAAGTCTATGCAGGGGCAGATGCGATGGCGCAAGTAGTAACCATGGACGAAATAGACATGGTTTTGACGGCACTTGTGGGCTTTTCGGGTTTGCGCCCTACGATAAATGCCATTGCTGCGGGCAAACACATTGCCTTGGCAAACAAAGAGACCTTGGTTGTTGCAGGGGAAATTGTGATTGCTTTGGCAGCAAAACACAAAGTGGCTATTTTGCCTGTGGACAGCGAACATTCTGCCTTGTTTCAATGTATGGTGGGGGAGCAGCAAAATCCTTTGGAGAAAATATATCTTACCGCTTCAGGTGGTCCTTTTCGGGGATTCTCATGGGAACAGTTGCAAAAAGTAACGCCTGCGCAAGCCCTCAAACACCCAAATTGGGAGATGGGCGCAAAAATCACGATAGATTCGGCAAGTATGATGAACAAAGGCTTGGAAGTGATAGAGGCAAAATGGCTATTTGGCTTGGAAAACGAACAAATAGACGTAATTGTGCACCCACAATCCATCATTCACTCGATTGTGCAGTTTGAAGATGGTAGTATGAAAGCGCAAATGGGTTTACCCGACATGAAACTGCCGATTCAATATGCCTTAGCATACCCACAACGTATTCACAGCGATTTTCCTCGCTTCAATTTTTTGAAATATCCCAGCCTGACTTTTGAAAGCATAGATAAAAAGGTTTTCAAAAATCTGGATTTAGCCTATCAAGCCATGCACTTAGGCGGCACAGCTCCTTGTGTATTAAATGCCGCAAATGAGGTAACTAACCTATTATTTAGACAAGGGAAAATAGCTTTTACAGACATTGCAGACTTGAATGAAGCCGCTATGCAAGCCCTTGTTACAACAAAAGTGCCTGTGTTAGACGATTTGTTTGAGGCAGATGCAAAAGCAAGGGTATGGGTAGAAAGTAACATGGCGCACAAATAAAAATCTCAAACCCTGACAGGGTTTAACCCTGTCAGGGTTTGAGATTTTTATTATTAATTTATGCCTTTTTCTTCATTTTTGTGTTACCAAAGGGCTATTTGTTTCCATTTTTTTTCGGCATTAAGCTTATTTCTTTGTGGCATATTCTTGACACACAGTTAAGAAACATCAAAACAACTTAATTTATACTTGTATTATGCCCGAAAAAAGCTTAGTTCCACTTGAACCAGAACATTTTTACCATCTCTATAATAGAGGTATTAATGGGGAGAATATCTTTAAATCTAAAGAAAATTATCCTTATTTTTTGCAAAAGTATCACCTATTTGCCGATAAAATAGTAGATACTTATGCCTATTGTCTGTTAGGAAATCATTTTCATTTATTGGTAAAAGTCAAGTCTTTATCAGAAATTGAAGCTAATTTCCCCAGCAAAAACCTTAATAAAGTTTCAAATTTGATTAGTCAGCAATTTTCGCATTTTTTCAATGGTTATGCACAGGCAATCAATCATCGTTATCAACGTACAGGGTCTTTGTTTCAGCGACCCTTTCGCCGCAAAAAAATAGACAGTGAGCAGTATTTGATACAAGCCTTGCATTATGTCCATGCCAATCCCGAAAAACATGGTTTTGTAAAGGATTTTAGGGACTACCCTTATTCTTCTTACCACGATTTGTTGAAAGGCAAGCTGACAGAGAAACATGCAAGGATTATGTTGGAATGGTTTGATGGAAAA
The DNA here is from genome assembly GCA_013298365.1 of Bacteroidota bacterium. GTDB lineage: Bacteria > Bacteroidota > Bacteroidia > J057 > J057 > JAAFHL01. Next base: position 3,017 of record JAAFHL010000027.1, read on the forward strand.
AAAGACTTTGTGGATTTTCATGCAAGCCCTCAACAATATCAAGAAAATGAGTGGGCTATTGAAATGGATTAAAAAAATATATACTTCCAACCCTGTCAGGGTTTAACCCTGACAGGGTTGGAATGAGGTTAACATCTATAAAACCACAATAACAGAGATTTCAACATTCACATCTTTGGGCAAGCGACTCACTTGAACGGTTTCTCTTGCGGGGAAATCCGAGGTAAAATACTCGCCATATACCGCATTTACTTTGGCAAAATCGTCCATATTTTTAAGAAAAATGCTGGTTTTTACAATATTCGCAAAATCCAAGCCTTCTACTTCCAAAATAGCTTTGATATTTGCCATTACTTGATGTGTTTCATTTTCAATGCTATCTAATATCAATTCTCCCGATGCAGGATTGATAGGAATTTGCCCTGAAACAAACAAAAAACCGCCCGCCTTCACTGCTTGACTATAAGGTCCGATAGGTGCAGGTGCTTGTGTGGTATGAATAATTTTTTTCATAATATGGAGTTAAACGTTTATGGCTACAAAAGTACGGATTTTGGCTTAATATCGCTTTGTTTCTTGGGGAGCAAATTCAAAACATTTTTGCTTTTGCATACGTATAAAGGGTGACATATATATTCATCAACTCATTCATTTCCAAAAAAATGAAGCATATTTTTTTTCTATTAGCCATTTTGTTCGTAGGATTTGTACAAGCGGCAAATCACAAAACATTTTTACCGCCCACAACCAAAACGATTAGTATCCAAACTTCTGCGGTATGTGGCATGTGCGAAACCACATTAAGTAAGACTTTGTATGCTGTAAAAGGGGTGAAAAAGGTGAGTTTAAACCTTGATTCTAAGGTACTTAATATAACCTACAA
>JAAFHL010000027.1:3909-14949 GCA_013298365.1 Bacteroidota bacterium
CAAGTTACGCCTGATGCCATACGCACCGCTATCAGCAAAGTAGGCTATGATGCAGACAATGTTCCTGCTGATGCAGCAGCATATAGCAAATTGCACGCTTGTTGCAAGAAAGATGCAGTACATTGAGCATAAAAGTTGGCATAAAACAAAAAACCGTTAAGAAGCACGATACTTCTTAACGGTTTTTTATTTTTAGGTATCCGTAAATTATTTATTTACAACGATTACTTCTACACGGCGGTCACTGTTGTCATTACCTGAAACAGTAGTTTGTGTATCGCCAAAATATTGTGTGATGATACGGTCTTTTGCGATTCCCTTGCTGCTAAGGTAAGAAGTTACTTTATTTGCACGTGCTTCAGAAAGTTTTTGATTTACATCAGCTTTTCCTACTTTGCTTGCATAACCATTTACTAATACGATGGTGTTTGTGTTTTTTGTCATTTCAGCCGCAATTTTATCCAACGCTTTGTAGTCGCCTGCAGAAACAACCGAAGAACCTGTTGTAAAATATACATTTGCATTTTGGGTAGATTGAGAAACTACTACATCAGATTTTACAGGAACTGCATTTACAGGAACTGTGTTTGCTGGCGCAGGTGCTGGTTTTACGGGTTCTGCTTTTGCTACAGGCGGCGCAGGTACAACAGAAGGCATTGCTGGCGTAGGATTGTCTTTTGCTTGTACATCGCCTTTGATATACAATACAACAGGGTCACCTGCGTTGCTTGTAACGGTGATAGATTTGTTAAACACACCCGCACCTGCTGCATTATAGGTAGCTTTGATATAACCTTTTCCGCCTTTTGGAATCGGCTCTTTTGTGTATTCTGGCGTAGTACAACCACAAGAAGGTTTTACATTTGACAAAATCAAATCAGTTGCGCCATTGTTTACAAATTCAAACGTAGTACTTGCAGGTGTACCTTGTGGAATTTTGCCAAAATCGTGTGTAGTATTTGATTCCCATTTGAAAGCAGGAACATCAGAAGGCGCATTTTGTTGCAAATTTAAGCCGCCACCTGTACCTTGAGCTGTTACAGCTCCTGTTAAAGCAAGTGCAAAAGCAAGTGTTACAAAAATCTTTTTCATAAAATATGAAGATAAAATGATGAATAATAGACTATGAATGATAAAATAGATAAGTGAAAATGTTCAGCTTTTTGCTCATTCACAAATTTCTCCACAAAAGTACATAGAAAAAATGTCCTTTGCTGTTACAGTGAAAATAATATTTGTTAATTATCTGTTAAAGGTTTTTATCTTTACTGTGTTTTATTCATACAAGTAGTTAGAAAACAGTTGCTTATACAAAATAAATAGGTATAAATTAGGTACAACATGGAATGTATTACACCAATATTTGCAACACTATTTTATTAGCATCTGTAACCTTTGCCTGTAGCTGAACCTTGCAGGTACTCGCAAACGCAACCAGATGTTTCTATTATGTTTTTGGGTGGTAACAAGCAAAACGAAAAGAAAGCGCAAAATAATCGCTTAGGCTATGAAGGAAAACGAAAATAATATCCAGAAATATACGCAGTGAGCTGCCCTGCCCCCACTGAGCTTGCCGAAGCGTACCAAACTGTACGCCCCCTTCGCTGCAAAAGGTGTATTCATTTTTGGTATGAAAACGAAAATTAGCCGATTTTCACAAAATCAGGGCATCATTTTCTCAAAAAAACGTATATTTGCCTATCAATTACAAACAAATTTATTTTATGGAAAATGGCATTAATTTACAATCTACTGCTGAAAATTTTATCATTAGTATAGACAAAAATTTTATGGATAAAGTGTTTCTAATGAAACTCTTAGATAAAATCCGTATAGAATACCTTGCCCGAAAAATTGCTTTCGATGACAGCATAGAAGACTTAGGCGAAGAAATTAAACAAGATTGGTGGGAGAAAAATAAAGCTCGTTTATTACGTTGAAAATAGTATGAGAAACTTCTTATTTGATAAAACCGCTTTTTCAATACACACTTTGGGGCAAGAACCTAAAGCCTATATTTATTGGCTACAACAAACTGCCGAACAGCGAATCGCTGCCATAGAATATTTACGTGAACAATATCATACCAAAGATGAAATTCAATCAAGACTTCAAAGCGTTTATCGAATTGTTAAACTTACACAAAGTTGAATAAACGGTTTCATAAAATATCATGGAAAACACAAATACAAGCGTTTTTAACTGGGAAAGGGCGCAAGAACTCATGGATAATATCAAACGAATGAATGACTTATTAGCCGTTCATACACAAGCCGATAGCAGCGACCTTATCATCTATCAATACGAAGAAAAACGTGATGCCTTAATTAGTGAACTCAACCAGATGTTTCGATTATATTCGTTGGTGGTAACAAGCAAAACGAAAAGAAAGAAGAAAATAATTATGTAAGCCTATTTTCTGTACAAAAATGCTTATCTTTGTAGTTATATTATTTTACATCTAATCTACACAAAATGAAAACACAAGTAATTGATAAACAGGTCTTAAAAACCACACTAACAGAGTTAGTACAATCGGATTATGCGTTTATCTATCAACTTTTTGCAATAGCTTTTGCCAAAGTTGAGGCAGAAAAAATGGAAAAATTAGATACAGAAAATCGCAGAAAAGCCCTTAGAGAACGTTACTATGCTTTACCACCTATTCAGGAAAGTACGTTTATAAGGTTAAGAGAATTATTGGCAGATACGCCTCCAGCAGAAGAATGGATAAAATCATTAACAAAGTAACGAATGAAATACGTATTAGATACCAATATTGTCATTCAACTTGTAAGAGGGGGAGTTTTAGCAGAGGATATAAATCAGCGTTATCAACTGTTTAAACCCGATAATCGCTTATTTGTCTCTATTGTTTCCATTGGGGAAATATATGCTTTTGCCTATAAAAACAAATGGGGTAAACGCAAAATAGAACAAGTAGAAAGCGTTTTAGCGGAACTCTATCCTATTCCCATTGACAATCGAGAAATTGCGAAAGTATATGCTGAAATAGATGCTTTTAGCCAAAATAAACACGACTATTTTTCGATGCCTTCTCATATTTCTGCCCGAAATATGGGCAAAAATGATTTGTGGATTGCCGCTACAACCTATATTTTAGCCGCTACGTTACTCACAACTGCTAAGGATTTTTTGCACTTGCATGGCGTGTTTTTTGACGTGGAATGTGTGGAAATATGACAATTTTATCTATGAACGAAAACGAGAATCATATCCAGAAATATACGCCCCCTTCGCTGCAAAAGGTAGCGAAGCAGATGGCTGTGGTGGCGAAACTGATAGGAAATACGGAGGAAGAGGAGAGATTGATTGCTTTTTGTGTGAGACATCCTGAGTTTTTTATGAAGGTGGTTTCAGCTTATTATCCTTTGAGTGAGGTGTTGATTGAGAAGTATGAAAATAGTTGGTTTAGGTATTTGTTAAGTATAAATAAGACATTACCTTGGTCAATTGATTTAATTGAAAAATATCAAAATAGATGGAATTGGAATAGGTTAACATCTAATGAAGCTCTACCCTTTTCAATAAATTTGATTGAAAAGTTTGAAAAGAAATGGAATTGGGGCAGCTTAATTTTTAATAACAGTTTACCATGGTCACTGGAATTGATTGGGAAATATAATTGGGAAAAATCTTTTTTATCTAGGCGTAAAAATATACCATGGTCGATTGAATTAATTGAGAAATATCAACATAAACTATCTTGGCATTGGTTAAGTGAAAATGAGTCACTCCCATGGTCAATTGAATTAATTGAGAAATTTGAGCATAAATGGGATTATGATAAACATGGGTTAAGTCGAAATGAAGCACTACCTTGGTCAATTGAACTAATTGAGAAATATAAAAACAAATGGTGTTGGGGGAATAATTTATCCATAGAAACATATCTTAGCGATAGTATTAATTATAGTTTGAGTGGAAATAAAGCCTTGCCTTGGACTATTGAATTAATGGAAAAATTTAAAGATAAGTGGCAGTGGGGTCCATGGGGATTGAGTGGTAATGAAGGACTTCCCTGGTCAATGGAATTGATTGAAAAATATAAAGATAAATGGTTTTGGGGTGGTTCTACAAAGGAAGGTTTAAGTGGTAATATTGGGCTTCCTTGGTCAATGGAATTGATTGAAAAATATGAGGGTAAATGGGATTGGTACCGTCTAAGTAGTAATGAAAGTTTACCATGGTCAATAGAGCTAATTGTAAAATTTGAAAATAAATGGAGTTTTGGAACTTTAAGCGAGAATAGAATGATTCCTTGGACAAATGAATTAATTGAGAAATTTAAAGATAAATGGCATTGGAAAAGCCTAGAAGGAAATGAAGCTATCCCATGGTCTTTAAACCTAATAGAAAAATTCCAAAACAAATGGGATTGGGAGTATAATGTATTCGTCAAAGGTTTTTATGAAAATAAGTCATTTCCTTGGTCATTGGAAATGATAGAAAAATTTGAAAATTATTTTATTTGGGAAAAAATAAGTGAAAATAAATTATTTTATGAAAAGGTATTAAAGCCCTTACTCAACGACAAACTAATAGACAAAATCATGAAAAAAATAGTAGAACAAGAAAATATTAGGTAGCAAATGCAACAAATTATTACTAATTACCTTAAAAATAACATGGTATAAAAATATTTTTGAAATTTATTTTATTGATTTTAAGTTGCTTATAAAAATATTTTGATTTTTTTTGAGTAGATTTTGAAATTTTTGTTTTTTTTATCGTTAGAGAAGTATAAAAGGAGTTCTTTGAAAAGATAGTGTGAAAGCAATCGTCCTATGAGATTGTATTTTAGTAAAGTCTTTGGCTTTGCTCACTAATAAATAATATTAAAAAATTTGACACAAAAAATCAAGTTATTGAAAATCTATTTTATTTAAAGGGTTGTGTTTTTATGTCTTGTGATATTTCACAAAAAAAACATGCCTTAAAACATAAAAATGCTAAAAAAGAATGGGAAGAATATAAACAAGTCCCAGTAAAGAAAGAAGATTTAGACTATATAGAAACAATTATTAATGATTATGATTTTTGCGATTTACAAGGGGATATACGATTTTGGAAATTAATAGGGAATCGTTGGTATATATGTGCTTGTAATTGTAAAGAAGAAAGACCACACGAATTGATGTTTAAAACCATGTATATCAAGCCACTATTAACTTATTATGGCGATATACAACAAACCATAACTTAAAATTTAGTAGAGAAAGAAGAACTTCCTTTACCGCTATCTTTTCTCTACTAAAAAAGGTAAATTTATTATATCGCCCCTTATACACATTTACGAAATAATCGAAAATATATCTTTTTTAGAAAAAAAACGTATATTTGCATATAATTCTAAAATTATGGCAACACGCACAATTAAAAAAATCAAAATACAATCTCCACAAGCCATTGCGTTTATAAAGAAACGCTTGGCGCAAAAAGCCTTAATTCATGAGGCTATCAGAAAGGGAACACCATTAGCAGAACTAAAAAAGCATGGAATTAGACTTGTTACACCGATATGAGTACAAAATTGATAAAGAAAATGGCGCATATTTTTTTACTACTGATTATGGGTTAAAATATGAGGTTACATTTTTCTCGTTTGACATTGCATTGCAAGACTATCCTGAAATCGTTGATGTACTTTTTGAGTTTGGGTTTGACCGTAAAGAAAAGAAAATAAAAGTCCCAAGAGATGGAAAAATAAAACACACAATTCTTTATATAATTGCTTCTTTCTTTCAATCATTGCCTAACGCTGCTATTTATTATGTTTGTGATAGTACAGATAAATCTCAAATAGGTCGTAAGAAATTGTTTGAAAAATGGTTTCTTGAATACGAAAAAACAGGCGACAGTTTGTTTGAAAAATATGATTATGAGCCAGAAGCAGAAGATATGGACTTATTTATTTCGATTATTGCCATGAAAACAAACCCTCGCTTGCCTCAAATTTTAGCTACTTTTGAGCAAGTTCTTCAAGCGTATTATATTGAGAAATAACAAAAAAGCCTTATATGCCAATCATACAAGGCTTTTTTATATCTTTGCCTCTCAAAAACAAACATCCATGCAAACAACCGCCCATTTCTCCGAAATCGCTACGCACATTCAAAAGCAGTTACAAGCTGCAACACAACATATCTATATCGCTGTGGCTTGGTTTACAGACAATGAAATCCTGCATACCCTTTGTCAAAAGGCGAAAGAGGGCGTTGTGATTCAATTGATGATAGCGAATGATGCCATTAATCGGGAATATGGGGCAGATTTTGAGCGTTTGGAAAAAGCAGGGGGTAAGGTTTGGTGGGTGGGAAATGGAACTGACAATGAGACACTTATGCACAATAAGTTTTGTGTAATTGATGGCAAAACTGTCCTAACAGGTTCGTATAATTGGAGCAAAAAAGCAAAGCAGAATCACGAAAATATTACCATTATAGAAGGAGATAATCACCTTGCCGAACACTATTTAGCGGAATTTGAGGCAATTCAAAAACGCTATTTTGGGGAGGAGGCTGTCCAAATGGATTACAGTAAAATTCACCTCCGCCTTTCCGCTATCCATCAACTCATTCGAATCGGCGATACAGAAGACATTGATTTACAAGCAAAAAAACTAAATACCCTCCTACCCGAATCTTTTCAAGATGCACAAATTGCCGCAGCGAAGGGCATTTTGGATAAAATACAAGGGCAAAAATATGGCGAAGTGATGGCTGAAATAGACGATTTTTTGAATCGTTTTCAGCAGCTTGCGGCTTATATTGACCCTGAAATTGCTTCTTTGCAGTTGGAAATTCAATCTTTGGAGTTGCAAATTGCAACGATTAGCAATGAAAAGGCAGATATTGAAAAATTGATACATGATTTTTCTTTTCAATACAATCAAACATTGGGCGAATTGATACAGGAATTGTTGTTTTTGCGCAAAGAAAAGGCAAGAAAAGAGAAAGACAAACGGGTAGAGGAAATGCGAAAAGTGCAGGCAGAAAAGGAAAAAGCCTTTGAGGAAGCGAAAAAAGCTTATGAGGAAGCAAAACAAAAGGCAGATGAGGCGGAGTTTGCAAGTGGGGAAGCCGAAAAAGAATATGAGGATTTCCACCAACAATATGAAGAAAATCAACAAGCTACTTTCCATGAATTGACGGAAGAACAAAAAAAGGAGTTAAAGAAAAAATACAAAAAAGCTGCCATGAAATGTCACCCTGACAGGGTTGCGCCCGAATTTCAGGCGCAAGCAGAGGCGATTTTTAAGGAATTGTCGAAATGTTATGCGGAAAATGATTTGCAGCGTGTTTCGGAAATTTTGGCAGAATTGGAAAATGGAAATTTGTTTTTCCCTGCGAATGCCATTCAAGAAAAAGACAAACTGCAAAGCCTTGTGGCGAAATTGCGCCAAAAATTAGCCACTTTACTCACCGAAATCCAAGCCTTACAAACAAACGAAACCTATCAAGGCATTGCAAAAATTAGCGATTGGCAGGCATATTTTGCGGAAATCAAGGCAGATTTACAAGCCGAAAAAGACAGTTTTTGTTGAAAGAGCTGTTTTTCTATCTCGTTATGGCATGTACAAAACAACCTTACACGTCCAACTAACATAATTTGAACGAACTTTTGGAGAAATGGGCGATGCGCTTTGCTACGCATTCTACCTTTGTGTTTTATTACACCAAATATAAAACGCAAAACATCATGTACACACCACCATTTATTTCAAAGAAACTGCCCATTGTAGGACACACATTGGAGTTTGCCAAAGACCATGTAAAACTCATGCAAAGAGGTTTTGCAGAAAAGGGTTCTGTTTTTGCCTTTTCGCTTGCAGGCAAAAATGCAGTTGCGCTTATTGGACCAGAATACCATAAGGCTTATTTTGAAGCAACTGATAAACAATTAAGTATCCAAAAAGTCTATGGTTTTGTGCAAGCCATTACAGGCAAAGTCTTCTTTTTGGGGTCGCACGAAACGTATTTGAATCAACGCCCTATTTTATATGAACCCTTCAAATATCGCAAATCTTTGAAATATGTGCCTATTATGCAGCATGTTATTGAAGATTGCTTGCAGAAATTGGGCGATGAAGGGGAAATAGAACTTACACAATATTGTATTCATATTACTCGTCAGGTAGCAGGAAATGCTTTTATGGGCGAAAAATTTCAAAAGGAAATGGGTAGTGCTTTTTGGGATTTGTATGATGATATTTCTGCCTCACTTGATGTGGTATTGCCGCCCAATTTGCCGTTGCCCAAATTTCGTAAAAGAGATAGGGCGAAAGCTAAGGCAAAAGAAATGCTTAAACCTGTCATTGCTGCACGCAGGGCAAATCCTGAACAATATGATGATTTTTTGCAAGAATTTATACAGACTCCCATGGTAGATGGCACGTATGCAGATGACGAGACTTTGTTAAATTTCATTATCACGTTTATGTTTGCCTCGCATGATACAACAAGTGGTCATGCTGCTTGGACGATTATTCAGCTTTTGCAAAATCTCGATTACTTAAAAGCAGTTGAGGCAGAATTGGCTGAAAAATTTTCGCATGGCACGAAACTTGAACTTAATAATATTTCGATGCTCGAACATATTTATTGGGCAATCGAAGAATCTTCTCGCATGAATCCTACGGCAGATATTTTGTTGCGTTTTGTAGAAGAAGATTGGGAAGTGGGGGCTTATACAATTCCCAAAGGGTGGTTGGCATTTGTTGCGCCAAAAGTAGCCCATTTTTTGCCCGAAATTCACGAAAATCCTGATAAATATGACCCTTATCGTTTTGATACAACCAGAGAAGAACATAAAACTTGCCCTTATCAACAAATTGGTTTTGGCGGCGGCTCGCATAAATGTGCAGGAATGTTTTTTGCCAAAAATGAAATGGCGGTGATGATTGCTTGCTTATTTAGGGATTTTGAAATAGAATTACGCACACCCAATCCTGTTGTTACACGTAGCAAAGGTACGCCACGCCCTTCCGAAACGATGATACGATACAAGAGGAAAGCAAAAATGCCACAAGGTTTTCAAAATGAAGCACATATCGCACAAGCTGCAGCAATGGGTTGCCCGCATGCGCACAAAATGTAACTTGACGCAGATTTTCGCAAATTAGGTGTTTATTTGCGAAAATCTGCGCTTAATATGTGCAAATCTGCGTGAGATTACAACTTATTCCTTCACTACCTTATACGTAACCTTACCTGTTTGTGTACTTACAGATAAAATGTACATACCCGAAGCTAAATGGCTCATATTGTAGCTTTTATGCCAAATAGCTGCCACTGTTTCTTGTGCCAAAAATAATGTTTTGCCTTGCATATCTGTTAATGCAATCTCAATATCGGTCATTTGAGACGTTTCTATGGCTAAGGAAAACGTATTAGCAAAAGGATTCGGAGAAAGGGTAATATTGGCAATTTCAGAAGGTATTTGTATCGCTGTAAAAGTGAAATTCAAGGGCGTAGAAACGGCTGTGCAGCCATTTGCATCTGTAATCGTAACCATCACAACACCACTACTCGTAGGCGTTACGCTTGCCGTATTTCCGCCAATGGGGTTTCCATTCAATGTCCAATTATAGGAAACGCCTGTGCTGGAACAAGTTACGCTATTTCCATTTTGACCAATAAGTGGTGCTGCAAGTGTTTGAACCCAATTATTATGCGACTCCGTAATTTCATTGGCAGCCGTCATATTGGCAACATTTGTGGTAAAATCTGTCCAAGCTGCACATTCATGCTTCAAATAATAGCGCAACCAAGGGTCCCATAACATCAAGGTTCTGTCTCTTTGTGCTTGCGCTGTGATATAAGTAGCCGTAGGACATTGGAGTCCCTCTGCGCTATAACAAGTCGTTGCGCCACTGCTTGCAAAGGCACAATGACTTCCTTGTGTGAGATTTATGTAGGATTTGCAGATGCTTGTAGGCAATTTGTCATAAAAAAGCTGCGAGTTTGTAGCAGTTGGCGCAACGCAGTCATTTCCGCCCACAATCACCATAGAAGGCACATTTACTGTCATTGCCGCATCAGAAGCCAAAGGATTCGTTTCGGCAGCACTCATCGTAACCATTGTGGTAACTTGTGTATTTCCTGTACAACCCAAATAAGAAGCTCCGCCCCCCATCGAATGTCCTGCAATACAGGTTTCGGGCGCAACATGCCCTGCAAAGGCATTTCCCGTAGTTGTGTTTAATACATTAGGAAAAAGATTTGATAAAAAAGCCAAATCTAAGCCAAACGCTTGATGGTTTGGAGCAGGAAAAATGCCGCCTTCGGTGCGTGGAAAGACACAAATATAGCCTTTTGGCACAAAATATTGCCACATATAATCGTAATTGCTCCATGCAATCGTGAACCCATGCCCATAAACAATCACCGGAAATTGTCCATTTGAGAGGGGAACGTCATCGCCTGCTACATCGGCAGGATAGTAAACCTCCGTAGAGATGCTCCGATTGTTGCGTGCTGCATCAATATAACTTTCGGAATGATGCCCTATTGCATAATTTTGGGCAAACAAAGTACAAGCGAATGTGAGTACTGTGAATAGTAAAAATGTTTTTTTCATAATAGAACTGTTTAGTGTCCACAAAAACGATAAGCAGACAAAGATAGTTTTATTTTTAGGTTTAACGGCTAAGGAATGAAAAATAACTAGCTAATGTTTCCCGCAAAGAAAAAAAGGAGCAAAGCCGCAAAGTATTGATATTGTTTTATTTGCGTCTTTATACCTTTGCGGCTTTGCGTGAATTTCCAGATAGATTATCCGTTTATTTACTTGTGTTGAGCCTGTCGAAATATTTTTCATTAATAATAATGTTTTTTTCTCATTATCTTTGATTTTAGAATCTATAAAACAGGAATACATGGCGGAATTTGATGCTACGGCGCAGGGCTATGATGCGGAATTTACGCATACACAAACGGGGAAATATCAGCGTCTTCAAGTATGGAAACAACTTGCGGAAATGAGGATTTCACAGCAAAAAATCATAGAAATGAACTG
>JAAFHL010000027.1:14959-21462 GCA_013298365.1 Bacteroidota bacterium
TTTTGTTGCTAAGGAAAAAGCCATTGTTACGGCTACGGATATTTCGCAAGAAATGCTGAATGTGGCAAAAGAGAAGGCTGAAAAAATGGGAAATCAAGGAATTAATTTTGTGAAATGGGATTTAAGTCAAGATTTTCCTTTGTCTATTGTTGAAAAATTTCATATGGCTTTTTCCAATTTTGGGGGCTGGAATTGTCTTTCTGCCGAAGAAATTGAACGTTTAGGGCGAAATTTACATGAATTATTGGCAGAAAATGGACAACTTTTTGTGGTGATTATGCCCTCCTTTTGTATATGGGAAAGTGTTTATTTTTTGCTAAAAGGAGATATAAAAAAGGCTTTTCGGCGGCAAAATAAACAAGGTATTTCGGCTCGAATCAATGATAATCAATATGTTACAACGTATTATTATTCGCCTCGAAATATTGTAAAATTACTTTCTCCTTATTTTTCAGTAGAAAAAATTCGTCCGATTGGCTTTTTTTTGCCGCCATCTTATGTAGATAATGCTTTCAAAAAGTTGCCGTTTCTCTTATCTTTTTTGTTTTTTGCAGAAAAATGTGTGTCTTTTATTCCTTTTCTTGCCTATTTTTCTGACCATTATAGCATGGTTTTGAGGCGGAAATGAGTTTTTTCTCGCAGATTTGCGCTGATTTAGCCGCACATGAACGCAGATGAGATGCGCAAATCTGCGAGAAATACATTTATTGTACAGCTATTTTCGTAGGTTTTTTCCATACAAAAGTAGCTAAACCCAAAATGATAACACCCCCTAAAAATAAAACGGTAGAAATGATTTCAGCCTGTGTTACCTGCATTCCAAGGAAAGAAATTTCAACATTTACCCGTATTTTTTCAATTAAAAAACGTTCTAATCCATTTAACATCAAATAGATACCTGTAATTTGCCCTAAATAAGGAACTTTTTTGCGCATTGCCCACAAAATACCAAACAAGCCAATACAAATCAAACATTCATACAAAGGGGTCGGATATACGGGCGGGATAAGTTGATTGCAGTATTTGCCGACACAGCCGACTATTGGCTCGCCTTCGCTCAATACATTGTGCGGATAACTATATGCCCACAACCAGTCAGGAAGTCCAGGATTTGGGTTTGTATTTGCGATGCCCCAGTCGCCATCTCCTGAAATATGACAGCCCATTCTGCCAATGCCATACGCAAGCAAAACAGAAGGAAGTGTACTATCTGCAATGCCCAAGATATTATAACCTTTTCGCCAAGAAAAAATCATAATAGCGATACCTGCGCAAAGCAAGCCTCCATAAAACGTCAAACCATCAAAAGAGGTAAGCGATTCTACGGGGTGTTTTAGAAATTCGTCCCAGTATTCGATATTGTGAAACAGTTTTGCCCCTGCAATGCCAAAAATAAATGCCATCGTAAACATAGTCCCCGATTCTTCTATCACAGTCCCAACAACACGCTTTTCAAACTTTTCGGGTTCGTTTTGCTTTTGTTGGTACATATATATATGGTATCCGCCCCCAATGAGTCCTATAATAATACCCCAAAGAATAGAGCCATTTGCAATAGGCGAAAACAAAAGTTGTGGAGACTCGCCATATTTGCTCCAATCTTCTGCAAACAAACCCAATTTGTAGCCTACGATAAAGTAAATTAAGAAGTTAAGCGGCACTTCCCACAAAGGCATAGGACCTGAAATACGTGCATCTATCGTTTTTTTGCCAAAGATTCCATTTTCGGTAAAACGGAAATATTCTCTATTTATCACCGCAAAAGCAGCAAGAAAGGCAAGTGCCACAAAGAAGCCGAAACTTTGGATAGGCAACACGATATGCGTGCCAAAAATATCATTGAAAAAATCGGAAATTTTAGGATACATTTGAATGAGTTGAAAGTTGAAAGTTGAAAAGGTAAAGTTATGCTAATTTCTTTTTCTTAGCATTCGTATTACCATTCCATTACTCACCTGCGAAATCTGCTTTTGTCTGTGCAAATCAGCGAGACAAAGGTAGCGTTTTTTCTATAAACAGACACAAAAAGGTAGAAAAACAATATTTTGTCTAAGTTTTTGAAAAAAAAGTGCAAACATATTTGGAAAGTAAAAAAATACCTTTTACATTTGTGAAAACTTTCAGAAACTTTTGAAACTTATGACAGCTACAACATTTCATGGGTTGATTTCCCTTAATTACAAATCACTCAAGCCTGCTGCACTCCGTTTGACACGAAACAATGAAGAGGCAAACGACTTGATTCAAGAGACGGTATTGAAAGCTTTACGCAATATGGAAAAGTTTAATGAAGGTACAAACTTCAAAGCATGGCTTTACACTATTATGCGTAATACTTTTATTACACAATATCATCGTGTTATTAAACGCAATACCTTTGTAGATACTACCGATGATATGCGCTACCTTCAATCGGGTATTAGTTGCCTTGACGACAATCATGGCGAACAACAACTAATGGCTGATGAAGTGAGAAAAGAAATTTATGCCCTTCCAGAAGCGTATTCATATCCTTTCATGATGTATTTCACAGGTTACAAATACCAAGAAATTGCAGAAGATATGCACATTCCACTTGGAACAGTTAAGAATCGCATTCACGTAGCTCGCAAATTGCTACAAGATAGAGTAGAAAGATTGAATTAAGTGTATAGATGAAAGTGGATAGTGGATAGTTAATACATTAAGTAACTAACAATCAATATTTTAATAAAACATAAATGTTCATTCACTTTTGAACTACTGCTTAATATGCTGAATTATATAACGAACTAAACCCATTCTGAAAGCAGGTAAGCTTTTAGAATGGGTGTTTTTTTATTTATCGCTGATTAACGCAGATTGAAGAACGCAGATTTTCGCAAATTACTCCCTGATCTGCGAGAAAATATTTACCCCTTCCGATTATACAAACCTCGAATCACAACCGATGCGCAGGTACAGCCAAAAATAGCGGGCATATAGGAAATTGTACCAATAACCGATTTTTTCTTGGTTTCTTCGGGTGTGGCTATTACTCTACTTTGGTCAGCAATTTCGATAGAATAAACGACTGTGATGCCTCGAAAAATGCCCAATCTGTGCAAATATTTCCGCACATATTTTGCCAAATGACAATTATACGTTTTGGAAATGTCTCCTATTCGCACCATTGTAGGGTCTACTTTTCCCCCTGCGCCCATAGAGCTTACCAAGGGGATTTTGCGGTCTTTACATGCTTTTATGAAAAAAACTTTGGGTGAAAGCGTGTCTATGCAATCCATGGCATAGTCATATTTTTGTGCGTCAAGAATCTCGTCAATGCGGGTGTCTTTGATATATTCGTTGAGAATCGTGAGTTCAATGTCGGGGTTGATGTCTCGAATACGCTGTGCTAACACCTCGGCTTTCAGCATATTATCCGTACTCACCAAAGCAGGTAATTGACGATTTCTATTGCTCGCCTCCACGACATCGGCATCTACAATCGTCATTCTGCCTACGCCCGCCCTTGCCACCATTTCCGCAGCGACTCCCCCTACCCCGCCTAATCCTACAACTAAGACATTGGCATTTGTCAATTTTTCTATTTTTTCGTCCCCCAACAATAATTGAGTACGGGACATCCAATGTGGTACCATATTTTTCTGTTTTGCGCTTTGCTGATGAGCTTAGACCATTCGCAGATATAAAGAAAATTCGCAGAATTGTTTTTTGCGGAACAAAGGTAGGTAAAAAAGTAGATTTTAAAAAATAGGATGATGTGTATTCCTAAAAACGGCTTTCATTTTTTAGGATAAAAATACGATTATTCCCATTTTTTATGTAATTTTGTGGTAATATTTATCACAAATTGTATATCAATAAAATTATGGTTGTAAGATTTGCGCCAAGCCCTACGGGAGCTTTGCATGTAGGAGGTGTTCGTACTGCTTTATACAATTATTTGCTTGCCAAAAAGCATAAAGGTACTTTTATTTTGAGAATAGAAGACACCGACCAAACCCGTTTTGTGCCAGGTGCCGAAGAATATATCATTGAATCGCTCAAATGGTGCGGCATCTTGCCTGATGAAGGTACGCACAATGGCGGAAAACATGCCCCTTATCGTCAAAGTGAGCGTTCAGCTTTGTATCAACAATATGCGGAACAACTCGTGAAATCGGGTCATGCGTATTATGCGTTTGATACAGCAGAGGAGCTGAATCAATATAGAGCTACAGCAAAAGAAGCGGGCAATGGAAATTGGACATATAATGTTGCTACCCGTAAAGGATTGAATAACAGTCTTTCTTTGTCAGAAGATGCAGTAACAGCCAAACTTGCTGCGGGCGAAGATTATGTGATTCGTTTTTTGATTCCTGAAAATGAAGAAGTAACTTTCGTTGATGACATAAAAGGAAGCGTTAGCTTTCAATCTGCGCAATTAGACGATAAAGTCTTGATGAAAAGTGATGGTTTGCCTACTTATCATTTGGCAAACGTGGTAGATGACCATTTAATGGAGGTTACTAATGTGATTCGAGGCGATGAGTGGCTGGGTTCTGCGCCTTTGCACGTTCTTTTGTATCGTGCTTTTGGCTGGGAAAGACCACATTTTGCGCATCTTCCTTTGATTTTGCGCCCCGATGGAAATGGTAAATTATCGAAAAGAGATGGCGATAGATTGGGGATTCCTGTTTTTTCTTTGGATTGGACAGACCCGCATACAGGCGAGAAATCTTCGGGATTTAGAGAAGCGGGTTATTTACCTGCGGCTTTAATCAATTTCTTGGCACTTTTGGGCTGGAGTCCTGGACATGATGAGGAGGTGATGACTTTGGAGCGTATGACGGAACTTTTTTCAATAGAAAAAGTAGGAAAATCAGGTACAAAATTCGATTTAGACAAGTTAAAATGGTTTAATCAAACGTATATAAAAGCGGCTGATGACGCAGAATTGATTCCTTTGATTCGCCAAACGATTGAAAAAGAAGGTTTGTCAAATAATTCATATTCAGATGCTTATCTTTCAGGCGTAATTGCTTTGATGAAAGAAAGGGTAGTTGTAACCCATGATTTTGTTACAAAGGCAAAATATTTTTATCTTTCTCCTGAATACGATGCTGCTTTTATGGCGAAACAATGGCATGATGCGGGTAAAGCAAATATCAAAGGTTTAATTTCTGTTTGGGAGGCTGTTTCGGAAGAAAACTGGAATGTGGAGGAATTGCAAACGGTGCTGAC
This sequence comes from Bacteroidota bacterium, assembly GCA_013298365.1. Classification (GTDB taxonomy): domain Bacteria; phylum Bacteroidota; class Bacteroidia; order J057; family J057; genus JAAFHL01. The sequence goes on from JAAFHL010000027.1 coordinate 20,165, forward strand.
TGCTTATATGCAAGAAAATAGCATTGGTAATGGTAAGATTTTGCCACAATTGCGTTTGGCACTTACAGGCGTTTCAGGCGGACCAGAGAGTTTGGCTGTTGCGGCGTTGTTGGGAAAAGAAGATACTTTGAAGCGTTTGGAAGATGTTTTTTTAGCAACCATATAAGGCATAGAAGTTCATATAAGAAAAAAGAGTAAAAAACAGCCGCAAAAGACAATTTACAACTATCTCATAATCGCCTTGCAGAAGTCATGCAATTTGCAAGTCAAACTTTAGAACATACAAAACTCACAGATATTCGTACCTTTGAGTTTAAGTTGTTATTAAAACAAGCTGAAGACGTTTTGAAAAAAACAAAACAGGGATAAAAATATGAAAACAGCAACATTTAAAGATTGGGATTTGACAAGCCTTGATGAAGCTTTTGGTTTGGCTCAAATCATAGAAAATAAGTGCGAAGTTTTGCAAAATTGGCTGCAAGAGGCAAAGGCTATCGTTATTTCTGAGGCGGAGAAACAAATCATATTTGACCTACAAGAGCCATTAACTTGGGGGGGGAAATCTTGGAATGAGGTGGAGCTTGAAAATAAGTTTATTAGTCCTTTGATTATGACAACTAAAATAGATGACCGTATCATTGGCTATTTTTTGGAACGTCCTTTAAAAGGAGTGGTGGGAGAATATGAACTTTCTGGCATTGTAGATGGTATGATTGCTACAGGTTTCCGTGACCCACATAAACCGTTTTTTTGTATGCACGAATACAAAAGAAGTGTTGATAATCAAGGAACTCCAGATGCACAAGCACTTGCCGCAATGTTGGTTGTACAGGAAAAAAATGGAAATGATAAGCCTATATATGATATGTATATTGTTGGACTTATTTGGAATTTTATGGTTTTGAATGGGAAAGAATATGCTGTTAGCCAAGATTATAAGGCAGGAGACGAAGAAGTTTTTGACATTTTTCGTATGCTCAAAGCCTTAAAAAAAATTATTATACGGGATTTATTATAATTACTTTTTAACGATTATCCAGATGATGAAATACACAATTTTACTTAGCCTTTTGGCTCTCTTTTTTACGGCTTGCACCTCTGATGGAGAAAGTGCTGCCGAAAACAAAGCCCTTTACAAAAAATGGGTTCAATATGATGAAATGATGAATGGGCAGTCGCTTTTGGGTGGCAATCCATTATTGTCGCCGCTTACTTTTGAGTTTTTTGAGGGAGAGAAATGCAATATGATAAATGCAAAAGGTACACAAGCAGGCTCTTTTGAGATACAAGGGGATAAT
>JAAFHL010000270.1 GCA_013298365.1 Bacteroidota bacterium
GTCATTGAAAAAATCACAACTTGCTTTAAGGTGATATTCTATTTCATTTGGCGTTAAACAAGGATTAGCAGAAAGCATTAACCCGCAAAGTCCTGCGGTAATGGGCGAAGAAAAAGAAGTACCATCTTGATTGGCATAACTTGTCGTAGTTGTAGCAACTGCCATTCTGATGTTAGAACCAGGAGCCGTTACATCTACGCTATCATGGTAGCACGAAAAACCAGATTTATTGTCATTCGCATTGCTTGATGTCACAGAAACTACGCTGGCATAATCGGCAGGATAAAAAGGAATGCCATCACCATTATTACCCGCACCTGCTACTATCAGACAACCTCTATTCCGAATTGCCGTAACAAGTGCTTGCGCAGTGTTAGAAGACCCCGTTCCACCCCAAGAACAGTTAATAACTTGCGCTCCTGCAATGCAAGAATATTCAATGCCCTCATAACCATGTGTAATGCCCCCAACACTATTTAAGTCGCTACGACATTTTACAGGAATGATTTTACAATTATAGGCAATTCCTGCAACGCCTTTGCTATTATTTGTCGCAGAAGCCGCACAACTTGCTACCCCTGTTCCATGACAAAAACCGCCTGTAGCAGATTGGCAATCTACAATTGAAGCAGGGGGCGTTGTTTCGCCGTCGTCGTCGGCAGGGTCATAGCCATATTTGTCATCTATATAGCCGTTTCCATCATTGTCAATGCCATCACCCGCAACTTCACCTGGATTTGACCAAATTTGCGTAGCCAAATCTTCATGGTCTCTTTTCACAGCATCATCTACAATGGCTATTTTTATTTTGGCACTGCCCGTAGAAACGTCCCATGCCAAAGGTGCTTCTATTTTATTGAGGTGCCATTGCTGTGCAGCATTGTAATCATTGGGGATTAGTGTAACATAATTCATGGGCACTTTTTCTGCAAACTCAATAACAGAAAGTTTTTGTAAATCTCTGATAAAAATATCTGCTTGATGATGTGCATTATAGTTTATTTCATAAAAATCACGCATTTCAGGCAATTTAAAGGCTTTTTTCAATACTGTTCCTTCATATTTTTGCATCAATGCCATTAATTCAGGATAAGCCGCAAGGTTTCGGATTTCATCAGCATGTTGCATCGTAGGCAGAGAAATCTGCGATTCAGATTTTACTTTGAGCCACATTCTGCCATCTTGAAATGTAGGAAGTACCACATTTTGGGCAAACAATAGGTTTACAAGTGTGAAATGTAGCAATAAAAAAAAACTTTTTTTGGTAAATTGTTTCATGTTTATAGAAATGGAAAATAATGGTAAAGACTTTTTACGTCCTAAAATTACGCTTCTTTTGCGATTGTACAAAATAACGAAGAAAATAGGCATTACGTTTACTTCAAAACTACATTTTTTTCTTGCAAAGATAAAAATCTAGTTTGTTTCTTGTAATTTTGCCCCAAATATTCTTATGACACACATTCGCATTTCTGCCATTATCATTACTCACAACGAAGCACAAAATATCGCTGCTTGTATTAGCTCTTTGATAGCCGTAGCCGATGAGATTTTGGTGATAGATGCGTTTAGCACAGATACAACTCGTGAAATTGCCGAAAAAGCAGGCGCAAAAGTGATTGACATGGAGTGGAAAGGTTATGCTCAAAATAAAAATGCAGCCAATAACTTAGCATCAAACCCTTATATTTTGTCGCTTGATGCCGATGAGGTTTTATCTTTGGAAATGAAAAATGCGATTTTGGCAGTAAAAAATAATTTGCAAGGAGCTTATGCTTTTCGCAGAAAAAATTACTTTTGTGGAAAATGGATTCGTTTTTGTGGTTGGTACCCTGATGTAAAAGTTCGCCTTTTCCCCAAAAATGGCAGCGAATGGCAGGGCGATTTTGTGCATGAAACCTTAAAAATAAATGTGCCTGTAACTTTATTGCAAGGCGATTTATATCATTTTTCTTACAAAAAGAAAGTAGAATTAATCTTAAAACTCCAAAAATATACAGATTTAGCGGCGGCAGAAATGCACAAAAATGGCAAAAAAGCCACTTTTGTAAAATTATATGTTTCGCCTATTGTCAAGTTTCTCAAAACCTATTTTTTTGCATTAGGCTTTTTAGACGGCTATTATGGGCTGTTCATTTCCTATCATTTGGCAAAAGCGGTTTATATAAAATATAGGAAGTTATCAATAATGTAGCCTATTGCTAACTTGTTTGCCACAATTTCTCCACAGCTCCCATCACATATTCTGGCGCACGAACCACTTTGTTTGTAGCAATTTGCACAAAGACCAAAATTACTTTTGCCGTTGCAAGATGTTCCCCTAACTGATTGTGAATGAGATATTCTGTAATAAATTTTGCCGTAGGTTTTTCGGGGAGAATGGTTGTGATGGTGAGCAAATCGTCATATTTTGCTGGACGATGATAGCGAATATTATACTCACCCACAGGCAACATCACACCATCATCTTCCATCTCTTTATAGGAAATGCCCAAAGAGCGTATCAATTCGGTGCGCCCAACTTCGCAATATTCGGCATATTTGCCATAATAAACATACGCCATTTTGTCGGTATCGCCATAGCGAACCCTTACTTGTGTTTGATGCTGTATCATGGCGCAAAAATAGGCAATTTCCCTTTTAATCCTGCCAATAATTCAGGTCTTTGTTCCGTTTTTTCTTTGCCTCTGCCACTACATGCTGCAACAAACGCATCGCCGCAACCACATTCAGCCCTGCCATAGGTATCATATTTTGGCGTGCATAACCATCATAATACATTTGCCGCCCCACTACATAACGCTCATCGCCATCTTTGGGCAGCGATTTCATGATTGCGTCCATGACTTTTGGGTCAAGATTTTCTCTCGCAATTCTGTCGGGCGAATTAGGATTCATTTCCATATTCACAACCGCAGTTGCTAATTCATCATGGGTTTTGAAAGGCAAAATATATACACTTCTTGTGCTGAGTGTATCTTCTAACATATAATTGACAATGTATATATATGAAGATTTATCGCCCTTATATTCCCTTAAATACTCTCTAACAATGAGACGCATAGGTTTGTAAGAAAGATGTGTATAATACAAAGTATCATTTATGCTTGCAGGAATGCTATAAAAACCATCTTCGGAGGTGATAGTTCCATGCTTAGAATGATTGAGTTGTACCTGCACATACGCAACAGGCTGCTGCGAAGCCTCCCCAATAATCATTCCCGAAATCTGAAATACGCCAGTTGTATCCATTTTAGACGGCTTATTGTTGCGCCATTGCGCCCAAACAAGACTTGGCAATATAGAAAGCAAAGTGATAAAAAAATATCTAGCCATATTTTGTAGCTTGTAATGATGATCCTTAATGCGGTAAAATTACACAAAAAGTAACAAGTTGATGTGTGTAAGATATAAAACGTAAAAGATACGTTGCATGTTCAAGTTTTATTTCGGCAAAATCGTAATCATCTGCCTAATTCTTTTGCACAAATATACAGCTTTATTATTTTACTTGCTTGGCAATCTTTTGAAAAGCCTGCACAATAAGGGCATGTATTTGTGCAGAATCCATGATTTGTGAAGACTCATATTTAAGGAATATTACGATTTTTTCTTCTTTTTGGGCAAAAATATCTGTTAGTAAATGTTTATGCAATCGCACACCTTCTCTCATACGGCGTTTGAGGAGGTTTCGTTTATTTGCCCGTTTAAATAACTTTTTGGGGACAGCAAAAGCAAAAGATACAGGGGCATTTACCAATTCGGTAGGGAAAGGGTACACAAAAAAAAATTTAAGCACACCTTTCTTAAAATGAAAAGGGTGCTTAAATAAAGCATCAAAAGCTTTTTTGCCGCACAATTTCTCGGCTTTGCCAAAAGAAAAGTCATGCGGAGTTTCTGTATTCATAAGACAAATCGGATTTGCTTATTTTTGACGGCTGCTGTGGCGTGGCTCATCACTTACGGTAAGTTTATGCCTTCCCTTTGCTCTACGGCTTGCAAGCACTTTGCGTCCATTTGCAGATGACATTCTGGATTTGAATCCATGTTTATTTCTGCGTTTCGTTCTACTTGGCTGAAATGTTCTTTTGCTCATTGTGTTCTAAATTTTGAGGTCGCAAAGGTAAGGAGTTATTTTTAGATTTGCAATTTATAAGTGAAAAATATTTGTTGCTTTGGGTATTTAATGCAAATTTGTGATTGCCGCAATGAAAAAAGGGCTAATAAAATCTTATAAAAATCAACATATCAAACATTGTTAGATGTATTTTAGTATTCTGTTGTCTCAAAAATTAATACTTAGTTCTACTTTGTCAAGTTGAAAACAGGTAATTAACTCTCGCAATGACACCACTTCTTAATTCAACTTGACAAAGTAGAATTAGGAATAGAATAAGTTCCTAATATATTTTTTGTTTGTAGGGGTTTACTGCGTAAACCCTTACGTAATAGGGGCTTACGCAGTAAACCCCTACATAAAACAGGATATTATTTCATACATATTCCTTACCTAAAATTATTATTCCACTACAAAACGTAGAATATTCTTTATCTTTGCATCTTAGAACAAAAATTATGGCAAGTTTTAGTACATTTAAAACCTTAGAGGCAGCCCTCATACATTTCAATATCAAGGAAAATAGTCAAAATCTGTTTCCTAATATCGAAATGAAATTCGCTGTGCCTGAAATATTAGTAGAAGAATTGGATTTTAACATGACACAAATGCCTTACAAAGTTTCGGAGGCTTCTATCTGTGAAATGGTTATTTTTCCCATTCTCAAATCGGTATGGAAAAATTTTACAAGCAAACTACTCCTTTGGAGCCATAAAAGTATTGGAAAAGAGGCTGAAAATTCAGGCATTCCTGATTATATAATTGCCAAACGTTCACCTTTGGGACGTGTGATGGATTTGCCGCTTTTGGTCATGATAGAAGCCAAAAAAGATAATTTTGATGAGGGTTGGGGGCAATGTGTAGTACAAATGCTTACCGCTCAATCGCTTAATCATGATGATAAACCTATTTATGGAATCGTGAGTAATGGCAATAACTGGGAATTTGGGCAACTTGTAGGTGATGTTTTTACCTCAAACACAACGAATACATCTGTTGAGGAATTGACAAAACTATACAATATTTTAGCACATCTTCTGACAATCTGCGAAAAAAGAGTAAGCTAAATATCAGGTATTTTGCCCACCAAGTTCTGCTCAAATCACTTCAACAAACGATTGCCAATGCCACAAGAAAGACATTTCCTCTCATCGCAATAGTTTCGTTTACAAGCAATTAAACCTTGGGAATGTAAGGCATTTTCTGGCTCAAAACCCAAATCCATAAAAATATGGGTAAGACTATTTTTTTCGATATGCAAAATAGACAGCAGATGTATCACCCATTCCGAAGCATCTTCTCTGCCATGTACATTGCGATACAAAAAGCCCAAAGGCGCAAGCAAATTGATAAGTAGCAACTCTTTTTGTGTTTGCCCAAGCGGTTTATTCTTCTTCACAGAATCTTTGCCCAATCTATAATGCGTTTGCCAATATTCCGAAGGCAAAAAATCGGCATCTATAAAATGGACTATTTCGCCTATTTCCAGTAACTGTGTGAGCTGCGGATATTTCTGTACCATCGCAGCAACTTGTGCCAAACGAATATCCGGAAAATTTGCTGCCCGCATACGCAAATAGGAAAAGGGTATTTCGCTACAAGAAAGGCTGTGTTTTGCCTGTAAATACGTCCATTCTGTTGTCAAATCTTGTACAAATACATCATTTTCAGCGACTTGTAATAAACCACTTACACCAAACAAAAGGGCTTGCATTTTTAATGGATTGTCTGCATATTTTTTCAATACAGAAAAAGGTAAAACCTCCCCTAATCTTTGCGCAGCAACAGCATTGACTGTGCCACACATATATACCAATAAATTTTCCCACGCAACTTGTTCCCAATCTTGTGTAAGTGCCTTCAAACGCAGCTCCATTTTTTGCGCTTTTTCGCCTATCCTACCTACCCCCAAACTCTCTATCCATTGTTTTGTATGAAAATCTTTTGCGACAGCAGGAAACAATTTCTCGCAGGGAATAAGCGTTTTTTCGGCTTGCAACATCGCATAATGACTCAATAAATTCGTAGTTATTCGCTTTTCCAACACAATTTCAGGGCAAATACTCATGTCTTTGCGCATGATTTTTGCGCTGTTTGAGGTATAGCAAACATGTAAAATCACCGCATTATATTTTTCATCATTATGATGTCCATGCCGATACCACTCCCCCGAATCTATATGTAGTTCTACATCTCCTGTAAAAATAATGCCGCTAATTTCTACTTTTGCGTTGAGAAAATCGGGTCCTTGATTGGCATTTAATGTGCCTACATTTATAATACGAACCGTATTTCCCTCGCTATCTTGCAAGTTGTAGGTATCAAAACGGCGAGTTTGCCAAATAAAATGAAGTAGTTTTTCGGGAAACATATTCAAAATAAAAATCTGTAGTGGATAACTGCTTATATACTAACCTTTCAAAAATCCGTATTCATACACTTTTGGTGCTATTTTCGTAGCCAAAAGCTGCAATTTTCCTCTCAAATCTGCCATCAATTTTGTATAAATTTCATCTTCACTTTTGTTATTCATTTTTCCTGTTTCACTTCTGCCCTGAAAATGCGCCCGAATGTCGTACAAAGACGCATTTACATTGCAATTCGGCTGTTTGTGATAATATATCCACAATTTTTTACCTGCATCAAACAAAGCCTGTGCCTCAACAGAAAAAA
>JAAFHL010000271.1:0-1433 GCA_013298365.1 Bacteroidota bacterium
ATCTTTTGTGGTGTAAAAAGCGTCCATAAAGCGAATTAAGTGCGCTTCTTTCTTGGTAATATTGAATTTGATTAAAGGCAACATCAATTTTGTGATATTTTCCCACGCCGAACCATTTGCCAAGCCAGAAGGCACAATAAAAAGGGCTTTTTCAATGCTTTGAGGTTGATAAGCCATCAGTTTTTGCAAAATAAATGCGCCATATGAGACAGAAACAAAAGGCACTTTTGTTAGATGTAATGCCTGTAAAACTTCGGCAAGCCACTTCCCAATGCTGTTATCATACAAATCCAAGCGTGTTTCGGCACTTTTAGTTGCTTGCCCCACAGTATCTATCGCATAAATTCGATACTTTGTATTCAAACCTTTCATGGCTTCGAGTGCCAAAGGTGCACCTGCATTGATGCCATGCAATAGCACAATAGGCGGCAGGGTCGCAGCACCCGTAACAATAATATGCGTTTTGCCTGCACTTGTATCAACATATTCATCTGTGTAAGAGATGTTACAAGCGGCTAATTTTGCCTCGTACAATGCCATAATGCTTTGTTTGGCAGCTTCACTTTTATAAATTGATGACATATAAATCTTAAATTAAGTGGATAGTTGAAAGTTGAGCGTGGATAGTTTATTAAATTAATGGTAACTATTTAGGTTCTCGCAGATAAACGCAGATTAAGCCGCAGATTTTCGCTAATATTTTTTAATCTGTGTAAATCTGCGTCTTTGAATTTGCGAAAATCTGCAAGAAATTAGAGATACATAAATATTTGTGCAAAATTAATCTTTTATTTTATAAATTAGGCTATTTGGACTAACTTTTTTTCTTATTTTTGCAAGATGAATACAAAAAAGGCAATTAAAGAAAAAAGTAGAGAACTTTTCAATCAGCAAGGCTTGCCTGCGGTAACTTTGCGAGAGGTCGCAGCCGCTTTGCAGAAAAGTTATGGCAATATTACCTATCATTTTCCAAACAAAGAATCGCTTATGATGGCTTTATATGAAGATATGATTGCAGAGTTACAAGCCGTTTCCCAGCATTTCAAGCAAGATGATGATTTATTTGTGCATATTTTGCATGCGCCCAATGATACATTTCACATTTCATTGAAATATTTATTTTTATTTAAAGATTATGTATATATTTTACGTAGTTATCCGCATATTGCAACAAAGGTAAATCAATCAAATGAGGCACGAAAAATGGGATTGAAGCAGGTGTTGATACATTTGCAGGAAGTAGGTATTTTGCGAGCAGATTTGGCAGAAAAAGACATTATCTATATCATGGAATTGAGTGGGGCGATGAGAACTTTTTTCTTCCTACAATTAACTGAAAAAGAAATAGATAAGCCTAATTTACAAAAAGAATATGTGGCGTATATAAATCAATTGCTATATCCATATCTTTCCGAAAAAGGGAATATATTAAG
>JAAFHL010000271.1:1443-6755 GCA_013298365.1 Bacteroidota bacterium
AATAAAAATATATAAAATAAAAAAATCCCATATTTAGTAGATATACTAAATATGGGAAATATAATTTGTTACAAATGTGAGTACAAATAATTGATTTTTAGCCTCTTGCTTTACCATCTTCCATGAGATGATTGCCCAATGAAATCAACATTTTGCCCAATTCTACTCGATTTGTTTTTTCGTGGTCAATGCGTTGAATTTCTCTTGCAGTGTGCGCTTTGTGCGTGTTAAGGGCTTCTGTTATTTCGCTATTCAATGCCTCTATTGTGGCAAATAACTGACGATGAAGAAGAAGCATTTTCTCTTCCATCTCAGTGCGTTGCTTCTGCAATTGATGGCGTAATTCATCAATTTGCTTGTCATACATTTCTACTTGTTGCCCAAAAAGCAGTTCACGAATTGTTTCCAATTTGCTCCCTGTGGCATTATGTTCGTTATTTGTTTCGTTAGCCATGATAAAAAGTGATAAGATTTACCCCAAAATCTAAATAAGTATAAGGGAATTGTAATTTTATGCCCCAAAATTACGGAAAATTTTAGACTATCCAAACAAATTATGAAATAACTAAAAATATAGTAAATTTTAAATGCTATTTACTTTTCACTTTCCTTCTTTTTCCCCACAAAAACATGTCAGAAAGTTTGTCAAAATCTCGTTTATAGAAAACCCCTGCCCCTACTTGATTGCCATTTGTAAGCTGTGTACCAATACTATTTCGATTAAAAACCTCAAAAGTAAGCTCTCCTGTGCGAGGATTATTGAGTGCAGTTGTGTCATTTGGGGAAGGTAAAATCTTGGTAATCACGTTGATATTGCCAATAGAAAGGTTTGTATTGTTGCTTACGATTGCGCCATCTCGCTCTACGGTTACTCGGTCATTGAATAATTTGGCAGAAATTGCCATGTTCACATCTTGTAGATTTGTCGTACTAAAAGACACATTTACCTTGTCACTCATGCTTTTGGACAAAAGGTAATTGACCTGATTTGAGATAAATTCGGAAATACTTGTTGTGGCTAAATTGCTGATACTGTTGTTAGTACCACTCACATCTACCAAAGAATTAGGCGAAAATTGATTCCAAATCAGCAAAGAAATCACTTGTTTATTCAATTCTTGCTCATCAAACTCAAAAGATTTCTTTTTGGCATTGAGTTCACTTGCAATTTGTGCGGAATTTCCTGAGCGTTCCAAATCAGGAAACTCAATCGTAGGCGTAATGACGGGCTGCATCAAGCCCCCTTGCAAACGCATCACAACATGGGTTTTTACAAAAACATTGTTTTCGTAATTAAGCAACGCTTTTGCATTTGCATTTTTGATTTCATAATAAGCATTGATGTCCATTTGTGCATCTGTGGCATCACCATTCCATGTAATTTTACCACCAGGTTTTACTTTAAAGTCTTTATTTACAAGGTTTTGAGAAGTAAATAAGTATGCGCCATCTATCAATTCATACGTGCCATACATCATAAAATCACCTTGCGGATTGAGCGTAATATTGATAGTTCCTTCGCCGTTTGCTCGCATAATATCGCCAATTTTTTCATCAAAAATCAATTCTGCTTCTGCTTCTTGCGTGGCTTGAATCGTAATATTGAGGTCTAATTTTAAACCACTTGACGTTAAAACCGCTTTTTTATCCTCATTTTTGGTCAAAAAAGTAATATAATCGGGGGTAGAAATTGTACCTTCATCATAAAGGGGGATTTGCAACAAGGTATTTTTGCCCGTTACGCCATACGCATTGACTGACAACTGAGACAAATCGCCTGTGATAGAAGCAAGCCCGTCTTTGATGTAAATTTGTCCATAAAAAGAAGAATTATCCCCCTTTTTCAAATCCATCAAAAAGAAATCCCGAATATTTTCGAGTTGTAAGTCAAAATCAAACTGCTTGAAACCTTTGTGACGAATATTGCCATAAAACTCCGCAGAATGTTTATTTTGGTCAAACAGCAACAGTTTTCGGATATTGATTAAGTCTTTGTCAAACACAATATCTCCGTTAAAACTATATTTTGTTTTGAAAAAATCTACCCCAAATTCCGCATTGATAAACCTACCCGCACCTTTGACTATTGGATTTTCAAAGCTCCCCAAAATATTGAGGGATTGTAATTGTAAAGCTCCTTTTACATCATATAATACATTCTCAATAAAAGGATTAAGGAAAGACAAGGGAATCGCAGATGTTTGCGTAGAAAGTCGAAAGTCCAAAGGATTTACCGTACTTCTAAAATCATAATTCCCTTTCAGGCTCAACAAAGTATCCTTTTTATTGATTAACAGCGCATTAAGTTGCAACTTATCACTCAATTCTTTCAGCTTCCCATCAATATACAAATCCCCATAATCTAAGCCATTAATGCCTACTTTTCGTACAACGCCATTCGCCACAATCTTCGGGGCAGCATATAAATCTAATAAATCTAGTTGCACATTAGCAATGCCCTCTAACTCAAAACCCAAGTCATACAAGGTAGAAACCACAGGCAATTCAAAGCTTTTTGCCAAAACACTAAGTTTATCCATCGGATTTTTGCTAATTTTTCCTACTGCAATAATACTTTGCTGCCCTATTTTTTTCCCTTCGGATAGCTTTATGCTGTCGGTTTTGATACGCAAAGTATCTATACTAATATCACCTTTATAATATTCCAATTTGTTATTGCCCGAAATTCGCCAATCATAGCCCGCATAATGCACTTTCGTAATTGCAGTATCAAGGGCAGTAGTTACATGCCCATCTAAGGAAAATTGGGTATATGCCAATACATTAAAGACATTAAAAGTAGTGTCTTTTAGCCGCTGTTGACTGTGCAAAGTAATATTTGCATCTATCCCAAAAGCATTGATATCCAAGCGATTATTCTCAACAATTAAAGTTGGCGAAATCCAAACAAGCGGAGATTCACTTGTTCCATTTAGCAATACCACATTTTTATACGCATATTTTAGCATATTAACTGCCACAATCGGCTTATGCACTCGTATAGAATCATATACCACAGAATCTCCCCTAAAATGCAATGTTAAAGCATTAGATTCACCAAAATCCATATCAAGTCGCATCACCGATGTATCTGCGATAAAAATAGGTTGCTGCAAAAAAGTAAACAAACGGTTTAACTCATTGCCCGCTTTTGCATAGATAAATAAACCTCTTTTGGTATTATTTTCCGTTTTTTTCGCATAATAGGCTTTAATTGCACTGTCATTATTTGTAAAATACATCTGCAATTCGGTTACCAAATTGCTCACATCATCTATCGTTTGTTTTATCGCAAATTTGCCCGAAATATCCGCATTTCCCAAAGAACTTCGCAGCGTAAATTTAGCAGAGTCTGCCGTAGGGTGCTGTGCGGTGAGAAAAATATCTGACACTTTGAGCGTTTTCATGGTGTCATTTTTGATATAAGTAAGCACCATTTTTTCCAATTTGGCATCACCCACGATTTTTTCAATGTCTTTTCCTTGTAAATCTACTGCTACTTGAGAAGAAATAATGATTTCTTTCTCCATTAATTTGAACTTTTTGAGGTTAAAATTGCTTACTTTTCCTGTTATTTTATACTTAGGGTTTTCTATATCTGCCAAATCGACATCGGCATCACCATTAAAATGTGTTGCACCTTCATAATTGACAGTAGCATCTCGTAATGTAGCATTTCCCGAAAGCGTTTTTGCATCTTTTCCTTGCAAATTTATATCTACTAAGGCAGAAATTTGAATATCTTGTTCCAAAACTTTGTATTTTTTTAAGCTGATATTCAATGCTTTACCTTGTATTTTATAAGTTGGCATATTTTCATCTGCCAAGTCTATATCTACTTTACCATCAAAATGTGTGTTGCCATCATGCGCACGTGCATAACCTACAATGCGCTTGTCTTTTAGTGTCATTTTCCCATAAATAGAATCGCCTTGAAAGCCCGCAACATCAATGCCTTTTAGGTAAGATTCCGTACTAATATCTAATTTCGCCCAATCGCCCCCTTCTCCTTTTATTTTTCCATTAAAAGAAATATCATTAGAAACACCAAAATTAGGAACAATTTTAATGTCATTAAACTTCAAATTGCGGGTAAGCAAAGTTCCTTCATAGTTTACTTCTTTTTTGTTGTTTGCAGGCGGCACTTGAATATGCAAATCAGTTTGAACAAATCCTAATACCGATTCTATCGTTCCAGCTATTTGAAAATCAATGGGATAGCCTTTAAAATTTGCAACAATGGTAGCGGTAGGAACATTGTGCAGAAAAACGGGCAACTGCACTTTGGGCAACAAACGAAACAAAGCATTACCTGAAACTAAGCCTTTTTTCATTTTTATATCTAAAAAAAGCTTTTCGGGGTACAAAAAATCATATACATCTACATCTGCGTCTGCGATTAGTTCTTCGTCATAAACGGCATGAATATTTTTGCCAAAAATATGATGAATATCCCCAGAAACCTCCCCCTGCACACTACGAATGAAACCTCTCGCAGGAATAGGACTTGTAAAATGGTCTAAAATATCTAATTCAAAACTACTTTTATTAATATTTGCATAAAAATATGTTCCATTCTGCCCCCCTAAAAGGCTTTCTAATGTATTTTCAGGAAAGCGCGCATTGCCATAAATCTTCGATTTTCCCGCTTCTACCACCAAATTATTCAATTTTAAAATGCCTTCTTCAATACAATTTCCTTTGGCATCATAAACGGCTTCGGGGTCGCTAATGAGTTGAACCGCCAATTTTTGAAGGCTAAAACCTGAATAGGTTTCCTTCAAATCCAAACGTTTTACATTGATGTCCAGACGTTTAGAATCATATCGCTTAAAGTCTGCTAACAAATTAATGTCCTTAATTTGAAGATTTGCAAAATTAATTCTTTTGGGCTGAAAAATAGATACTCCACTTTTTGTAGAGTCTCTAAAAGTAAATGTCCCACCTTCTATAAAAATTTCGGGGACAGCGATGTCTATTCGCAAGGGGCGACTCGTTTTTTGGGTCGTATCTTGTTTTTGTGGGGGAAAAAGGTCAGCAATATTCATTTTGCCCTCACAACTTTTATAGAGATAAAATTCGGGGTGCTGCAAATCTATACGCCCAATGCTTAGGGTTTGTAATGAATCTATCTGTTCGTAGAGTTGACGAAAAGAGAAGTTAATAATCTCAATATCAATACTTTTGACTTGTAAAAAAGGCTGATTTTGTTTATCATAAACAACAACATCTCTCAAAATAGCCCAATGAAATAGCCCAAAATCTACGGCACCAATGTCTATTTTTAGCCCTAACTCGCCCACAACGATTGC
>JAAFHL010000272.1 GCA_013298365.1 Bacteroidota bacterium
AAACGAAAACAGAAGTGCAAATAGAAACAAAATTCAAGAAGAAATTTGGATTTGTGCAGGATTGGCTAATTTTAAAAGTAATTTAAAAATAAATTACTGATTATCAATGAAAAGCAAGTCTACTATTTGAGTGGGTATATCATTGAATGTTCCGCTTGTTCTGTGGCTTATAGTTTTTATCCTAACTTGACAAATAAAAGAGACCTAAGACCAGCAACTTCAGATATAAGTGGGACAATAAGAAATATCTCATTTAGTGAAAAACAGCCTAATACAATTTTAATCCTTAAAAACACAAACCACTTTCTTCAAGGTTTCAGTAATTTTAGTGCAGTTACAGCATTTGGTGGGATAGCGCAAAATATTCCTTTGTTGTGCGGAAATTTCCAAGAGTTTAGAAATAAAGGTTGTTACGACTTGTTTATGAATTGGAATGCAGAAATAAGGTATGCTGTAAAAAATCCAAGTAATTCAAATCCATTAGACCTGTCGTATGCCAAGGTCTCCGCATTCTTTAAGATAGCAAATACAATATACGAATGGGCAGTTCAATATTCCTAACATAAAAGACAATGAGATTAATTATACAAAACATTGAAAAATTAGAGAGCATTCTCACTGAATTACGTAAAAATGGCGTAATTAAAAACTATGTAATTACTGTCCCTTTATATATGGGTTTACAAGTGAAATTACATGTTTCAATAGAGAATCCACAATTAATAGACACTATTTTTGCAAAAGATACTAGCTTAAGTGAGTATCAGGAACTAATTGATATTGAACAAATTGCAGATAATGAATACAGTTCTGACTACATAAAACTAATGTTCAAACCTGATGAGCATCGAAATCTTAGTATTCGTCGCCGCTTTCACGACCTTATTCACCCACATACAAAGGTAGAAACGCCCTGCCCTGTTGTTACATTTTACAGCTACAAAGGAGGGGTAGGACGTACAACACTGCTTACTTGTTATGCACAATATTTGGCAAATATGGGTAAACAAGTTGTCATTATTGACTGTGATTTTGAGGCACCAGGTTTTACCAATTACTTTGGCTTTAGATTTGGTAATGATACACAACAAAAATGTGGGCTTATTGAATATATATTAGACAGACAGTTTCTTGCGCCAAAAGGAGAAAATGTAATTAAGGAACAACTCATTGGACAGATAGAAAGTTTATATTCGTACAAGGTAGGAGAAGAATATACCAAAGGAGATATACGAGTTATTAAAGCGGGAAATTATGAAGCAAATAACTTAACAAATTATTTAGAAGGTTTAGCCAGATTAGATATTGGTAATATACCCTTTTTTCAAACATTTTTATCAGATTTAAAAATAGCTTTTGACTTAAAGGCAGAAAATAGTGTTATCTTGATTGATTCTCGCACAGGATTTAATGATACTTTTGCAACATTATATGCTTTATCAGATAGTATTGTTGGTGTTTTTGGTACAAATACACAAAATCAAACGGGGCTATATGCTTTTTTAGATACACTTTTACCTATTAGAAAAAATGCGGAAGGTGAAGAATTATCGCCCGAAAAAAATATCATGTTTGTACAATCATTTTCAAGTCAGAGTAAAGAAAAAAACGCATTGTATAGCATAGCAAAAGAATATTTTGATAAATACCCTGAAAGATTTCTTTCTGGTAATGCTGAAAATCCGCATGAAAATCGTTTTCTTAAATTTGAAAAAGAAGAAAGATTAGCAGAAATTGGCGAAGCTTCAACCTCAAAAGAGAGAGAAATTGAGCTATATCAAGAAAATATGTTCAAAAAAATATTGGCACGTCAAGATGATTTAGAAAAATTGTTTGAAAACATATTACCTTATTCTGAAAAAAAAAAGGATATACCAATTGAAACAACTTTAGATACTGCAAACAACATAAAACAGGAGCTAAGTGAGGAGAAAAAAAAAATAGGTATCAAAATGGATAGAAATGCTGTTTTAGCTAAAATAGTAATCCCTAATATACGAGCTGAGAGGATTCGAGCATCTCAAAAAAAACAGGATTTTTTCTTTCGGCGAGGAATGGGGGATATTTTTAATTGGGATAAATTTATTATTTCTGGCACAAAGGGAACAGGAAAAACCTTTATTTATGAAGCAATGGATATTCCCATTATTCAGAAGGAGTTGTGTTCACGAGAAAAGAAAAACATAAAAGATTATTTTTTTGTAAACATTTTACCTGTTCACGATAGCGGAAATGCGACTGCGCATTTTAACACAAATTTGTTTACGGAAAAAGATAAGGAAGGGGTAAATAATTTTTTTGAGCGATTTTGGGTAGTTTATGTTTGCAACAAAGTATTTGAAAAACCAATAATCTTAGCGTTTATTGATTCTTCAAAATTTGACTTATCTTGGCTCTTTGACATAAATGAACATAGCACACAAGATGCTGCAAATTGGTTTTGTGATATTATTAGAGACAATGATAAATATGCTTTGGTAGAACGGCAACTTTTTGCCCTCAATCAACAACTTAGGAAAGCAGACAAAAAATTAATTATCTTTTTTGACCAATTAGATTTTATCGTTGAGCCGATTCAGTGGGAAGATGCTGTGGCAAAATTGGTGAATTATTGGCGAGAAAATCGTTTTTCTCACATTCTACCTAAGATTTTTTTGCGTTCAGACCTCATTCGTTTGCGGCTAACATCTGTTAATTCTACTGAACTTTTTCGGCGTTCTATCAATATTGAATGGACAAAAGAAGAATTATTTGCTTATTTTCTTGCCGTTCAATTAAATGAAAACCCAAGTTTGATTCAATATTTTGAACAGAAAGGTGTAGGAAAAGATATTCTCAAACATCTTGAAGATTGGATAAATAATGATATTCAAATTCCTACAGAAAGAGAAACACTGATGCCCTTAGTAAATGTATTTTTTGGCAAATCAGCGCATAAATATGAACCATATAACATGATTTCTTTTGGCATTTCTTATGATTGGTTCGAAATAAATTTGCATGATGGCAATGATGATCTAAGTCTAAGACCCTTTATTTGGTTATTGGAAAAAGCCTTAGTTTATGCTAAAGCGGATAAATACTATCAAAATGCCGTAATTGGCGCAAAACATTATGCAGCTTTTACGGCAATAGAATATGCAGGTGAAAAATATTATACAGAGTTAAGAGATGAAAAAGGAAATAAAGAAATCTTAGATACTTTTCAACAATTTTTGAGAGAAACAAGCGGAATTGCCAGAAAAGGTACTTATTTATTATCCGAATTTGACCATTTATTAACCTTATTTATAAAAGCAAACCCTAAACTTTTTGTAACAATCGAAGGCAAGCAAAGTCAAATAAACCATATAAAAACATTTTTAACCAGAAATGGGGTTATACGAGAAAAACGAAACAATGGCGGACGTTTTATGAACTATGAAGTACCTTTTTTATACAAATATTATTTATTATTTCCGAATGCTTAAACACACATATATGCTCAAAATAAACTATCACACACACACCCTCGACAATGGCTTAAAAGTCATTATCCATCAAGACCACGCTTTGCCAAAAGCCGTTGTCAATATCCTGTATCGTGTCGGCTCTAAAGACGAAGAACCCGACAAAACAGGTTTTGCCCACCTTTTTGAGCATCTTATGTTTGAAGGTAGCAAAAATATCGAACATTATGATGTGCATTTGCAGCGTGTAGGCGGCGAAAATAATGCTTTCACCTCTTGCGACATCACAAATTACTACCTAAGTGTTCCTTCTAATCAGTTAGAAACGGCTTTTTGGTTGGAATCTGACAGAATGTTGGAACTTGGTTTTTCGGAAGATAGATTGGCAAATCAAAAAAGTGTGGTGATTGAGGAGTTTAAACAACGTTACCTTAATCAGCCGTATGGCGATGCCATGAATCGTTTGAGAGGCTTGCATTTTACTACGCACCCCTATAATTGGGCAACGATTGGCAAAGAGATTTCGCACATAGAAGATGCTACTTTGGACTATGTAAAAGACTTTTTTTATGGCTATTATGCGCCAAACAATGCCACAATGGTCGTTGCAGGCGATGTAGAAGTAGAAGAAGTATTAAATTTGGCGCAAAAATGGTTTGGGGAAATTCCTCGCAGAACCCTGAAAAAGCATGCTTTGCCTGTTGAACCCAAGCAAACAGAAGCTCGCTATATGACGCATGTAGCAGATGTGCCTTTTATTGCGGTTTACAAAATGTTTCATATTCCTGCCCATACCGAAAGAGAATATTACATTGCCGATATTTTGACCGATATTCTTTCTGCAGGAAAAAGTGGGAAATTGTTTCAGTCGTTAGTCATAAACCAGCAAATCTGTACACAAGCAGGTGCTTTTGTATGGGGTATGTTGGACCCAGGCGCACTTTCTATCAATGCACAACTTGCTGAGGGACAAACGATTGAGGCGTATGAAACGGCTTTGCGTGCGGAACTTGATGCGTTACAAAATCTCGAAGAAGATGATTTACAACGGATTAAGAATAAGTTAGAGGCAATGTTTGTCATGGAAAAAACGAAAATATTGAACAAAGCGATGGCGCTTGCTTTTTGCGACAACATAGGTGACATTGAACTTATCAATCGCACACCTGAAATTTATCAAGCAATTACCTTAGCAGAAGTAAAAGATGCAGCCGCTCGTTTCTTGGCAAATGAAAATAGCTCAACTTTGTATTATATGCCTAAAAAGTAAAATTATAAGCCTATATTTGCGCAAAATATAGGCTTTTTTATGGGATTTTTTGCCGTTTTGAAGGTCTGCGACCGTTCAAAAGGCAAAAAATCCTGATTTAAGGCTTCAAAATATAGCATTTTTCATTTTGCTTGACATTTTATGCTCACAGAAATACATATAAAAAACTTCAAATCTATTGCAGACGACAGCATTGCGCTTGGGCGTGTGAATGTCTTTATTGGCGAAAATGGCTGTGGCAAGTCGAATATTTTGGAGGCTTTGGCGTTTGCAAGCACTTCTATGGTTTCTAATAGTATTGATAAAGATATTTTGGCAGGAAAAGGCGTGAGAATCGCAAAACCTTCTTTGATGGTCAATTCTTTTAAAGGGAAAAAACAAAATCCTGAAATTTGTATTGAAATAAAGGTAGAAAATGAAGATAAGCCTTTTGTTTTAAAAACTTATCCCGATAATGATGATATTCATTCTGCTAAATGGATAGGAGAAAAGCTATCATTTGAAGGAGTTAACGAAAAACAAAAAAAAATAATGATTAGAGAGTTATATAAAAAAGCTAATGTTATTGCATCAAGTGTAGTCGAAATAATAGGTAAAAGTAATGAAGATGATGAAGTATTAGATTCTTCTGACATAGCAGTTTTAGAGGAATACATTAGTCTAGTAGATAGTGCCGCAAAAAAGAGTGCAGGGTTAAAAAGAAATACTACATCATTAAAACAAATAAGCTATTTCCTCATCTACTGCCTCAATACTCCCGCCCTACGAGGTCTCACACAACAAAGCCTCAAAGAACCCGTAGGCATTCATGGCGAAAACTTAGATGTTTTGATAGCGAATTTTAGCAAAGAGGAAAATGAAATCTTACAAAAATACAATTATTTGATGGATTGGCTTGATGATTATATGTTTGATATGCAAGATAGTATGCGCTTAAAAGGTTACAAACAAAACCTAAGCAAATCTCGATTGTATTTTACAGACAAATACATGGCAAGCAAAAACAATATTTTTTCTTCTGAAAATGCAAATGAAGGAATTTTACACTTGCTGTTTTATTTGGCGGTAATGATTAGCAAAGACACGCCAAAATGTTTCGCCATAGACAACATAGAATCTTGTCTCAATCCGCACCTTTGTCGGCATTTGATGACAGAAATGTGCAAATTGGCAAAAGAAAATGACAAACAAGTGCTGATAACTACGCACAATCCTGCCATTTTGGACGGATTGAATTTGTATGACGATGAGATACGTTTGTTTGAAGTAAAAAGAAATGACAAAGGACAAACACAAACACGTAGAATAAAGCTAAAACCACAAGTTCAGAATGAAATTACAGGAGAAACCTTCAAACTTTCGGAGCTTTGGACAAGAGGCTTTCTTGGTGCAATTTCTCAAGATTTTTGATTATGAAAATAGGCATTATTGCAGAAGGAAGGGAAGACCAAATTGTGATTAGCAATATTTTAAGGAGCTTTGGGATAGATGGTTCGGATATAGAGCGCATAAAACCTGCCTTAAAATATGACCAAACAGATATTCATAATCCTGATAATCCAACAGTTGGGACTTTGCAAGGCGTAAAAAATGCTTGTGTAGGTCATAATGGATATAGAGTCTATTTTGAGCGTTTTTTTGCAGATGAGGATAGCAAATTCATGGTTATTCATGTAGATACCGCAGAAATAGATAGTCAAGATTTTGTATTTGTCAAGCCAAGAAAAACAGAAAATGCTAATTATGCAACTGAATTGCGCAAACAAGTAATTGAATTGATTGATAATTGGTTAGCAAACAATTACAAAAACCAAATAGTATATGCTATTGCAATTGAAGAAATAGAGGCTTGGTGTTTAGCAATTTATACAGAAACGGACACAATTTTATCGGCTAATCCCAAAAAGAAATTAAAAGAGCAAATTATTCCCAGATTAAACATAAAATATGATTTTGAGGAAATAAGCAAGCCATTTAGAAAAAAGAGAAATGTAGAAAAATGCCAAAAATACAACCAAAG
>JAAFHL010000273.1 GCA_013298365.1 Bacteroidota bacterium
TAGTAAGTGGCGTAAAACCTTATGATAAAGATGCTACACATGTAGAAAACATTAAAAATGCCATTCTTCCCGATGCAGTTACCGCACTGAATGGGGCGTTTATCAACAACATTGTTGCCCTCAAAGACAACAAAGTGGAGTATGATTATCTTACGGAGCGAGTAAGTGGAAATATGACAATGGGGGCAGTGGAGTTTGAAGAAAGAAGTTTTTCGGGGGGCTACTTTGTGCAGGTGCGGCAAGTAGAGGTTTCTCCTTTACAGTCCAAAAGTCAAGGTCAAAATTCGGGGCTTGCTTCCACAGGTGGACAAAAGCCTGCAAATGTAATTACAACCGATTTGCTCAATAATCCTGATGCTTCAGGTGTATTAAATAAACTGACAGATGCAGAATTGCGTGCCAAAATTGAAAAATGTATCATGGAAAAAGTGCCAACGGTTGCTTCGGAGGTGAGAAATTTTAACCTTACCGCTACGCAAAATGAAACAGCAATTGTACAAGAAGCAAAGGAAAAATTGGCGGATTTAGACAAAAAAATTCAGTTGGCAAAAGCAGATTTAGAACGAAATATGGAAAATGCAAAAAAAGTGATGACTGATGCGGGCGTTCCTTTTGATGCAAATCGTTTGGCAGAAGGCATTAATACGGCAAGACAAAAATTACTTGCACAGTTAAACACTTTCAATCAACAAAAAAAAGAGGTGAAAACCAATGAGTTAGTGATAAAAGTTTTTGATGTTTCGGCACAAGGTGGCGACCCTGCGAGTGCGCTTGCAAGAGAAGCTGCAAGCAAAGCGTCTGTGATTCAAACAGAGTATTCGCAAATTCGAGGTTTTTTTAGAGAAGTAAAAATGGAAAACCAGGCAGTTAGTGATTATTCTACGGGCAGTACGGCTGATGCTTATCGTGAGTTGGAATCTTATTGGCTCTATCCTGTGCCAAATAGTAGCTCTTTCCGTTTGGGCATTGTGGGGAAATTTAAAATGAAAGATGCCCCTGCAAAAGGACAAGATGTCGTTTTGATTCCGATAGAGGTGAAACCGCCAAAAGCGACTACAACACCTCCTAAAAATGAGGTAGAACCACAAAAGCCCGTTTTCATTCGCAAACAATTTGACTTAGACCCACGTCTGGTACAGCCTGAACTCAAACAAGCAGAATCCTATTTTGAGCAAGAAAAGTTTGGTGATGCTTATGCCATTTATGAAAAGTTTTTTACATCACAGGCTTTACAAGCGTCTCATCAAGTGCAAATCGGCTATATGATGCGCAATGGATTTGGCACACGTCAAGATTATTTCAATGCCTTTAAATGGTATATGAAAGCAGCACAACAAGGCGACCCTGGTGGACAGTGCAATGTGGCGTATATGTACAAAAATGGCTATGGCACGAGCATCAACTATGAGGAAGCGGTGAAATGGTATCGGCTTTCGGCTGACCAAGGAAATGCGATGAGTCAAAATAATTTGGGCTATATGTACGAAAAAGGTTTGGGCGTAAAACGGAATATGCCAGAAGCAATTATTTTGTATCGCAAAGCCGCAAAACAAGGTAATGATTTGGCTATCAAAAATTTAGAAAGATTAGGATTGTAGGTTTCTCGCAGATGAACGCAGATTTAACCGCAGATTTACGCAAATGAGTACTTTTGTTTGCGTAAATCTGCGAGAACCCAAAATAATTACCTTTTTTGAATACTACCACTTGCTTCTGTTTCTCCTGTGAGTTTCCAGAAATAAGTGCCGCTTGCTAATTTTTCGGTAGAAAGCTGAATATGTGCAGCTTGTGTGCTAAGACTTTCTATTAATTTGCCATTTACATCTCTCAATTCAAACCAGAAATTAGCTGCTTTTTCATTTGGAAAATCAAAAGAAACGCTTGCTACAAATGGATTTGGATAGCTTGTAACTTGCAAATCGCCTTTTGCATCGTCTATCGCAGTCGTTACGTCAATGCTTTGATTTTGACTTACTGCGCCACAAAGATTTTCTACCGTTAAGGTTACATTATACGTACCTGCAACACTATATTGATAGGTAGGACTTACTAAATTGCTATTTTGTCCGTTGCCAAAATCCCAAAAATACGAAGTATAAGTTGTATTTGCTGGCGTAAATTGATAAGAATTTGTGCCAAGCAAGGTTTGTGTAAATATCGCATTTGCAGGTGCTACGGTTGTGAGATTGAAATTTTGAGCAATAGAATACCCATAAACATCTGTTGCAGTGATGCTATTTGCGCCAATCTGCAAGTTGCTTGCCACTTGTGAAGAAGTGCCTGACATGTTATTGTTGTATGTATTGCCATTGCCCCAAACAAATTGATAAGGTGCTTTTCCGCCGATAATATCTGTACTTACATTTTCTGTTTCACATACAGTAACTTGATTGTCAATATTTAAGACAGGAAAAACATACAATACATTTTGCACTTCGTTTGTAATCACAGGTTCATTAAAGTCAAAATAAATAGCGGCTTTGTTGTGAAGTTCTGTGAAAGCTGGCGTATTTGCTTTTGTTTTTACCGCAAAAGAAACATGACCATGTGAAGCAGGTTCATTTGAGTTTGAATCTGGCAGATAGATGTCATTGAAGGTAAAAACTACTTCTCTTTCATTGCTCATGCTAATTTGACAAGTATGACTACTTCCCTCAAAAACAAGGCTTTGTATATCTAAATCGGCAGGAAGACTGTCTTTTACAATCACAAATTGCGCCATATAATTTCCTGTATTTTGGAAATGAATGGTATAATGGAACATATCTGTCGTAGCATCAACTAAGCCATATTCTGTTAGCCCTTTGGGACTCACTTCTTTCATATTTGGGTCAAAAGCAGCCACAATCGCATTTGTAATGATTTCTTGATTGTCCAAAGGGGTAATATCATTCGTGGTAGGATTAATGATTGCGCTGCTATTCACTTGTGTACCAACGATTTGTGGCGTGTCAAGATGAGCGGTAAGCATAATTTGTTCCCAATTACTCAACATCGGTAAAGTACCTAAATTCCAAGTAATGACACGATTTACGGTATCTATCGCAGTGTAAGGCACAGAACTCGTAGGCACTTCTACTACTGCGCCATAATGATAGGTCAAAACTGCTGCCGTAGGAATAACGCCTGCATTGCGATAAGAAATATAGGTATAATGGTTAAAACCAGGCACATACACACTTTCAGTTAAGTTGAGAACCAAATCTTGTACATTTGGAATCGAAATCGGGAAATCTATGCCCAAACTGTCTGTGCCATAATTTGGCATAGGCAAAGAATAGTTGTTTCCACTTGTACAAGCAATAGACATATAAGGAGAAGGCAAATTCGCATGAAGCGTATAATGCCCCGTATCTGCAATCATCAAATAGTCGCCCGTTGTTGAAGGCGTAATGGTTCCACCTATATAATTATTGTTTGCATTTGTCAAATGCAAAGAAGCATAAGGCACGCCCATTTCTCCCGAATCCCAGATGCAGTTATTGTTTGCATCATAATAGGCTTTGCCCCCCATTTGTACATAGCAATTTGAAGACAAAGTAAGGTTAAAAGCTTTATGTAAAAAACAACCATTTGCATCTGTGATATTTACGCTATAACCACCGGGCATAAGGTTTTGAATACTACTCCCTGTTTGCCCATTATTCCATTGATAAACATAAGGAGCTGTACCGCCCGAAGGATTGAGAAAAATAGCCCCATTATTGGCAAAGCAAGCAGGAATATTAAGGCTGTCATTTGCTGCCAAGTTGCTGGCATTTACATAAAAAGTATTTTGTGTAGTATTGCCTGTTCCATCTGTAATGATAATCGTATAAGCACCAGGAGACAAAGCTTGTATATCTTCTGTGGTAGCTCCATTGCTCCAAGAATAGGTATAAGGTGCTGTGCCTGAACTATAACTGATGTCTATTGCCCCATCATTTCCTCCACAAGTTGCATTTGTTACACCCCCCGTAATCGGATTGCCAAGCATTACCGTATAATCCTCTGTTTCCCCCCAAACATACGTCCCACAAGGGCTAATACTTGCCCCCGTATTACTTTCTACTGCAAGAATCCGCATAAGCGTCTGGCCAGGAACAATACCAAAAGGAACGGTAAAACTACCCGAGAGCGAACTGCCCGCAGGTACCATGTTTGCCGCATTCAAGGTTACATAAGCTTGCTCATTAGGGTCGGTAAGTGAACCGTTTCGATTGTAATCAATGTATATTGCAATGCCATGCGTGAAATTAACGCTACCACAAGTAGTGAGACCAATGGTAAAATTGACTACATTGCCTGATTGTAAGGTCGTAAAAATACCCAAAGAAGTATAATCGGCATACAAACCTAAAACAGAAGTCCCTCCACCCGTTGTATTACAATTAGAAGAGTTGGAAACGCCGTTTACGGTAACCGTTCCTATATCGCCATCAATAGCACTTGTGGCAGTAGAAGTACAATATTGCGCTTCGAGGCGCAATAAGTTTGACAAGAGCAAGAAAACACTCACACAACTTAATTTCAAAAAATGCAAGTAAGAAACGTTTGTAACATTTTGATACATAATAAAATAGATTATAAATAAATGAGGTTTCAAAGGTAATTTTTTTTGCGCTAAAAAAAAACAAATATTTAGTACAACATGTCTGCCATTTTTGTTTTTCCTATCCCGTTAGGGATAAAATATCGGTAGAAAATCATAAATAACCCAAAATATATCCAAATTTTTCGTGCAAGCACGAAAATACATGTAAAATGGGACGGAAAATGCCTGTTTCTACCGATATTTAGTGCAGATGGCACAGAAAAACAAATTACCTATCATATATGGCAGACATGTTGAATATATTATATCTATATATCTTCTATATAGGACAATCGTTCCAAAAATAAATCTTTTTAAAAATTAGATAAATAAAAATGCTTTACTTAGTTTTGCAATGTAAAATTATATTTTTGTAGCTTTTTTTTCTTTTTGGGAATAATCACTGCTATTTTGCACATAACAAAAAGCAACATGGAATAAATGAATTATTATGGCAATAAAAAAATCTGAATTATACAGCTCGCTTTGGGCAAGCTTTGATAAGCTAAGAGGTGCAGGATATAGAAGCGCATTTGTTGGGTGGTATTCCGAATGCAGACATTGAGGCATTCAAAGAATATTGGGAAGTTTATCCTTCTTTAAAGCAGGAATTATTTATGCCTAATGCAAGACCTCAATACAGTGATTTGAGAATTGCAAAGGAAAATATCAAAGCCTGTATTTTTAACCATGCAGAATTTGTGGGTTTTAGCGAAGAAATGGACACCTTATTTTCTGACTGGAAAAACCGTAATACACAAATTTTAAAAGCCTTAACAGTTGGCATTAAGCCGAAACAAATCATACACAATCTTTCGGAAGATGTGCTGACTGCCTACACCGACAAAAAGTTGATGGATAAATATGATGTGTATCAGCATTTGATGAATTATTGGAATGAGACCCTGCAAGATGATTGCTATTTGATTGCGGTAGATGGTTGGAAGGCAGAAATTACGTATAGCAAGAAAAGTAAATCGGGAACGTTTTGGGATTGCGACCTTGTACCAAAGTTTTTGGTGATTGACCGCTATTTTGCAGCAGAAAAAAAGGCAATTGAGGCATTAGAAGCAAAAAAGGAAATGATTGCTACGCAAATCGCAGAAATGGAGGAAGATCATGGTTCGGAAGATGGCTATTTTGCCGACTTGGAGAAAGTGAACAAAGTCAATGTACAAAAACGCTTGAAAGCCATTGATAGCCCAATATTTAAAACAGATAATGCCGAAGAAATCAAGGTATTGAAAGCGTATTTACAAGCCATTGACAAACAGGCAGAACTTAGCAAAACGATTAAAGATGCAATAAATACCCTTGATTTGAAAGTGTTGGAACGCTACAAAACGCTTACTGAAGCCGAAATCAAGCAATTGGTGGTAGATGACAAATGGATGACAAGCATAGAAAAAAGCGTAAAAAGCGAAATGGAACGCATCAGCCAACGCCTGACACAACGCATCAAGGAATTGGCGCAACGCTATGAAAGGAGTTTGCCACAGCAAAGCGCAGAAGTGTCGGAATGGGAAAGCAAAGTCAAAAAACATTTGGAAACGATGGGATTTACTTTTTAACAGAAATATAAAATACTTCTATTCAACTATCAAAATACCAAACACTGTCTGAAAAACTCACTTTAATATTTTTTCACAAAATTAAAATATGAATAAATACAATCCTGATATTCATCACCGTAGGTCTATACGCCTAAAAGGATATGATTACTCACAGGCAGGGCTTTATTTTATTACAACTTGCTGCAAAAACAGAGTATGTTTATTTGGGGAAGTCGTTGATGCGCAAATGATATTAAATGATGCAGGCAAAATGATTGAAAAGGAATGGTTAGCATTGCCTAATCGTTTCACAAACATTTATTTGCATGAATATATCGTAATGCCGAATCATTTTCATGGCATTTTAGAAATCATGGATACAAATGTGGGGGTAAACCTTGTGCTTACCCTCAATGAGGATTCAGCCATAGAAACAGACAATTCACCGACACCAGAAACGCCACCCAAAAACAAAACGGTTGGCGACATGATGGATGCCTTCAAATCTATTACAACTGTTGAATATATTCGAGGGGTAAAAACAATGAATTGGCAACCCTTTAACAAAAAGGTGTGGCAACGTAATTATTATGA
>JAAFHL010000274.1 GCA_013298365.1 Bacteroidota bacterium
AGTTGAAAGTTGAAAATGGAGAGTTGATAGTTCGATACACTTCGGCAAGCTCAGTACAAACAGTAGCGTCAGCTCACTACGAGAATTTAATGGAACATCAAGATAATCAACTGCTTAGCATTAAAATATTTTCTTAATTTATTTATCAGTGGTACTTAAAACAAAATAGGTAATACTCCAAGTGGAATATTACCCAAATATACTATATTATGTTAATAAAAATTACGAAATATTAAGCAAACTACCTATTTGCTACATTTTTCATCTTACCTCAATGGTATAAGTGATATATTTATCTATTGTATGATTTTCGGGAGAAAACACATGAAATAAAATGTCATATACGCCAGCTTGATTTGCTTTAAATTTGTACGCATGAACTTTATTTTTACTTGCTAAACCATGTCCTTTTTCAAATATCTCCTCATCAACCAATTGAATAGCAGACTTATCTACCACATAAACCCATTTTCCAGTAGGAATATTTTCTTCTATATCAATACCAAACACCTCATTTTCACGCACAATATTTTTGCCAAAAACGCTCATAGAAGGTACATCTGTATGAAAAGAGGAAACAGCCGCAGAAGTTTTAGGTTGTGCGGAAACGGGTGCAGCAGAAGCCGTTACTTCGACTTTGTTTGTGCCACGCAAAGAACGAGGTTGCGAAATTGTATTACTTGTGGTTGCATTTGGATTGGCAGACACATAAAATCCTTGGCTTGTTGGCTCATCTGATTTTGCAAGCAAATCGTTTGTAGCAGCAGTAGTACTTGCATAAACTGGCGTTTCTTTGGCTTGTACAGGTTTAGGTTTGTTCACAATCGCAGGTTTGGGACTTACAGCAGCCATATTTATTTCCGACCTTTCATTCAAAACTTTTACTTTATAGATTTTGGGAGCTGTTTTAGCTACTACACCTGTTTGACGATTCGTCAAAGTCATGGTTACCGTTACCTCTCCTGAATTTGAAGGAGCAAATACAAAGCTTCTTTTATCTTCTCTAAATGTTTCCGATTTTTTATATAAAACTTGATTTTGAGAAAGCGAAAAAGTCCAAGCAAATTGTCCTTTATTTCTTTCATCTAAAGTAATGGAACAAGTTTCTCCCAATTTGAGATGAATTGTTTCATTTTCTATCATCATTAAACGAGCATTTCCCATAGCTACTGTTTGCGCAACAAGATACGAAGTAGAAAAAAAGAGAATTGCCAATACTATTAAACGATTCATAAACAAGTTATTAGAGATTGTATGATATATTGAAATTTGTGGTTACATGTAATTAAGACAAAAACAAAATATTCTTACATGTATAAATCCACAGTTGTATGGCAATATCAATGCCAAAAAAGATAATACGAGAAATAATATATCTAAATATTGTTTTTTTTACAAAAAATATTACATAAAATATTACATAAAAATGAAACTTATTTTTATGGTAAGAAAAATCTTGTGGATTTCTCAATAAAGCAGGGTTTAAACCCTGCTTTATTGAGAAATCCTACTTTCAAAACATAATCCACAAAGATTGTCAGAAAACCAATTTTCTCACTATTCAATTCTACATTATTCGTTCATTCATCTTTCTCTTACTTTACAAACAAGCTATCAATAAACCTTTGCTCAAATCGCATTTGCGCACTTGCCGAATCGGGGGCGGGCAGCGTATCATTCCAATAATTCCAGGCATAAAGATGTTTCAAGGACAACACGCAAGTACCTGTATCTGTATTTTTCAGCGTAAAACCCGCATCTGAAACAACCTGGTTCGGCATATTAATCATGTAGGTATCTGCACGTTTTAGCACATCATAATGTACAGACAAAATGCGATTGTTTACTTCATCTTCTTGAATATCAAGTAGATAATCATTATTATATTGAAAAACATAGCGTTGATTTTGTGGCGCATCTTGACGCTTGCTTGTTGCCGTAAATGCAAAAAAACTCATTCCCAAAGACAGGTAAATATAACTTTGTGAAAGATATTTATTTTCAAATTTTTCCCAATAAAAATAGGATAAAGGAATCATTACTAAGGCAATATTATCCGAAAAATCGATGACTCGTGCAATAGAAAAGGGCAAAAATTCATTGCAAAACGTAATAAAATCGTTGGCATACACACTTTTCCACCAAAGAAATAACAATCCTGTTGCAATATGAATGGTTTTTCTTATTTTGGGAAATAAAACCGAAAAACACATCGGAAAAATAAGTAAGCCTGCAAAATCCGAAATTTTGCCTGTGAGGAAATTTGGAAAGGCTGATTTCAAATATAAATCATTGATTAGCAAGAGAAAAAGTGCAATCAAAAAAAGTGGGGAAACAAGAATGGCGTTTTTTTTCATTTGAAAAAGAAGTTATGAAATGGGAATTTTTATTTAAACGAATTATCTTGCACAAAAGTAGCAGATAATTTACTTTTTTTCCCTATACTTGTGGCTTAAATTTAACATCAAATAAAGCTATGTTAAAATATTACACACTTATTTTTTTTCACACATTTACCATTATAATGATGGCACAACCCTCCCCTACCCCATTCGACAAAGCTCCGACATGGGCAAAACATGCGATATGGTATCAGATTTTTGTGGAAAGGTTTTACAATGGCGACAAAAACAATGAACCTAAACCCGAAAATATGGACGCTCCCCCCATAGGTGTAACTAGTCCAAAAGATTGGAAACTCACGCCTTGGACACATAACTGGTATGCGCAAGAGGATTGGGCAAAAAACACAGGGAAATCATTCCATGAAATGAGTCAATACAGGCGTTTTGGCGGAGATTTACAAGGAATTTTGGTTAAGTTAGATTATTTAGAAGACTTGGGAATCAATGCTTTATATCTGAATCCTATCAATGACGCACCTTCTTTACACAAATATGATGCGAGATATTACCATCATGTAGATGTACATTTTGGACCCGACCCCGAAGGCGATAAAAAACTTATTTTAGCAGAAAATCCAAACGACCCTGCGACTTGGCAATGGACAACCGCAGATAAGTTATTTTTAACCTTGATTGAGGAAGTTCACAAACGAAAAATGAAAATCATTATGGACTATTCTTGGAATCATACAGGCACAATGTTTTGGGCTTGGCAAGATATTCTCAAAAATCAAGCAAATTCTGCTTACAAAGATTGGTATGAGATTTTAACATTTAAAACTGAAAAAGACGAATTTTCCTATAAAGGTTGGTTGAATTTCAATAGTTTACCTGAAATCAAAAAAGTAAATATAACTACTGAGCGAAAAATTGGACATCCGTATGAGGGCAATATAAATGAAGGGGCAAAACAGCATATTTTTGCCGTTACAAAAAGGTGGCTTGCACCGAATGGAGACACAAGCAAAGGCATTGATGGCTTTCGTTTAGATGTAGCCGACCATATTGGTTTAGGATTTTGGCGAGATTTTCGTAAATATGTGAGAGGCATTCAACCCGAAGCCTATTTAGTGGGAGAAGTTTGGTGGGAAGAGTGGCCCGATAACTTGATGAATCCTGTCCCATATATGCAAGGTGATGTTTTTGATGCGGTCATGTTTTATCAAGTTTATCGTCCTGCGAGATACTTTTTTGCACAAAATACGCATGAAATAGATGCAAAACAATTCAGAGAAGAACTTGAATTTCAATGGAATAGATTAGACAAAGACAAGCTGTATGCGATGATGAATGTGAGTTCCTCGCATGATGCCCCTCGCCTACTGACCGATTTTTACAATCCCAATAAATACAAATTTCAAGCAAATAAACATGACAATCCTACTTACAAAACAGGCAAACCTGATGCGGAAACCTACAAAAGGTTGCAACTATATTTAATTCATGCTTTTACCAACATTGGCGCACCACATATTTGGAATGGTGAAGAAATGGGTATGTGGGGAGAAGATGACCCACATTGTAGAAAGCCGCTTTGGTGGAAGGAATTTTCTTTTTCTCCAGAAACGAGAAATCCCCTAAATCCTGCCCAAAAAGAATATGATAAAGTAGGCTTTAATGCAAAGCTATTTAACTTTTACAAAAAGCTTATTGCCATTAGAAAAGAAAATCCTGTCTTAGCAACAGGCGACATTGAATTTTTGGAGGCAAAAGGAAAGGTATTGGGCTACAAAAGGTATAACGAGGAAGATGAAATTATTGTAGGTTTTAATTTGACGGCAGAAACGATATATATTCCTTTATCAGAAAATGTGCAATATATTAACTTACTAAAACCTAAATCATTCAAATCCAAGCGTATAAAGATTTAGGAGCAGTTATTTTAAAAAAGCGAAAATAACAGTTTAATTAAAATTAAGCAATACTTTTTGTTCAAAAGATTTGCTTTTGTAGAAAAAAATTCTATTCTTTACAAAAAATTAAACACTTTTACGTAAATTTTATCAATTATGCTTATCACATTTAATGAACTAAGACGTGTCAAGGACCAACTTCCAAGTGGAAGTATGCGTAAGATTGCCGAAATCGTTGGTATTAAGGAAGATACCGTCAGAAATTACTTTGGGGGTGAGCATCTTATTTCAGGAGGCATTGTAGGTATTCATTATGAAGCAGGGCATGATGGTGGCATTGTACGAATAGAGGACCCGACGATTTACGAATTAGCAATAGAAATATTATCAAAAGTATGAACAAATTTTACCATAAGTTATTTTTCATCACACAATTTAATCTCCCATTTTTATGAATTTTTCAGGCAACACACATTATCCTATTATTGAGAAAGAAAATATTGCAAACATACATTTCTCCAAAGGAGAAGTACTAAGTTCGAGCAGTGATATGAAAGCCAGAACACTCGCATTATCTGAGGCTTGTAGGTTAGGAAATGAATTTCAAGGCAAAGTGCGTATCATTTTTATGACCGAAGAAGGTGTAAGAGAGGTTCATACAACGATTTGGAATGTAAGTGATGAATCTGTAAGTCTAAAAGGAGGTGTATTTATCCCGATGCACACCATTATATTTGTAGAACGCACCTAGTTTAACCATTAAAAATTTCATGTTGATGGTGCTTTGACTAAATACAAAGCACTTAACTAGGATTTTGACCTCAAATTAAGCTATAGGAACATGATTATTCAAAAAAACGTCAGCTTTTGATGTAAAGCTGACGTTTTCTATTTTATACTTTTTCTACTTGGTAGTAGCTCAAATCTATTTGCTGATTTCTCCCAAAAATTTTGACCAGTACTTTGAGTTTTTTCTTCTCTACGTTTACCTCGTCTATTACCGCATCAAAACCATTGAAAGGACCTGCTGTTACCTTTATAGGTTCGCCAACAATAAAAGGAGCTTCAGGCATTTCCCCTTGTTCGTTTAGCTCATCAACCTTTCCTAAGATTTGATTTACCTCTGACAAGCGAAGTGGGACAGGGTTCTGATTTTTTTCCGACCCCAGAAAGCCTATCACGCCAGGAATTTCCTTGATTGTTGGGATAATGTCTCCTCCTAAGTCAGCTTCAATCAATATATAGCCAGGAAGATAAGAACGTTCACGTACCGTTTTTTTTCCATCACGCATTTCGAAAACTTTTTCGGTCGGAATCAATACTTGATTCACATAGTCTTGAAGTTTTCTACGCTCAATTTCTTGGTCTATATGCTTCTTTATCTTTTTTTCTTGTCCGCTAACTGCTCGAACAACGTACCATTCCTTTGCCATTTTATTGTCAATTAAAATAAATCGTATAATAACTTCATCACATTACCAAAAGCAAAGTCCATGGCAAATATAACTGCCGCAAGTATGAGACAAGAAACAAATACAATGATTGTGCTACTTTGTAATTCTTCAAAAGTAGGCCACTGTACTTTATATAATAACTCGTCTGTGTAGTCTTTCAACCAAAGTTGTAATTTTTCCATTGTCGTATAAATGTATTGCACGGGCAGAGAGATTCGAACTCCCATCAACGGTTTTGGAGACCGCTATTCTGCCATTGAACTATGCCCGTTTTTAGTAATATGATATAACTAACAAAGGACTCCCTCTTTGGGAGGGCAGTCCTTCGCCATTTTTTTATATAAATTATGCTAAAATTTCAGTAACCTGACCCGCACCTACGGTTCTTCCACCTTCACGAATGGCGAAACGAAGACCTTTTTCCATAGCTATAGGATAGATAAGCTCGACTTCAACCGTAACATTGTCACCAGGCATTACCATTTCCATTCCTTCAGGAAGGTTAATAGAACCTGTAACGTCTGTTGTACGGAAGTAGAATTGAGGACGATATTTGTTAAAGAATGGAGTATGACGACCACCTTCTTCTTTACTCAATACATAAATCTCAGCCTTAAATTTAGCATGAGGGTCAACAGAGCCTGGCTTGCAAATAACCATACCACGTTTGATAGACTCCTTATCGATACCACGAAGCAACAAACCAACGTTATCACCCGCTTCACCTCTATCCAAGATTTTACGGAACATTTCAACACCCGTACAAACTGATTTCAAGTTTTCAGCATTCAAACCTATGATAGCAAGTGGGTCGCCCGTATTAACTATACCTCTTTCGATACGACCTGTGGCAACAGTACCACGACCTGTGATAGAAAATACGTCCTCAACTGGCATTAGGAATGGTTTCTCTATATCACGAGGAGGTGTAGGAATGAAACTATCTACTGCATCCATCAAATCCATAATTACCCCTTCCCATTTA
>JAAFHL010000275.1 GCA_013298365.1 Bacteroidota bacterium
ATAGAAGGCGGTTTTGACAGCGTAAAAAAATCGGCGGTTTTGCTTGATGGCGAAAAACTACTTTCTATTCATGCAATTCCTGCGGCAAGATTGGTGCATATCAATGCTAAATGGCGAAATTCAAAGGAAGATGGCTATGCGATAAATGTGAGAAATGGCTATTGGCAAAGCAAAAAGCAAGAAAATGAAGCCATCGAAAAAGGAACAAATGAATACATCAAACGGATAAAACTATTCACTTCTACAACTGCCAACGCCTTATATATTCAGCCTGTGAAATCGCTTATGATTGAAGGCGGGAATGATGGCGTTATCACCTTGATGTATGCCTTAAAACATGCGATTGAAACCTATTTTCAGGTAGAGGGCAATGAAATTGGAGCAGAAATCATGGGAGAGGGCGAAATTGCGAACATCTTAATTTATGAGGCAGCAGAAGGGAGTTTAGGTATTTTGTCGCAAATCGTAGAAAATCCGCACATTTACAAAGCCCTTATGAAAGAGGCTTTTCGACTTTGTTTTATAGACAAAACAGACAAAGAAGTGCCAGCATCAGCATTAGTGCCTGCAACCTACGATGATTTGTTGAGTTATTACAATCAAAGACATCATGCCATTATCAATCGAAATCATATCAGAGAGGCTTTACGTATGTTGATGCAAGCACAGATTGAGGTGAGCAGCAATGATGCCTTTAATAGTTACAAAGAACAATATAACTTCTTGCAAAGTGCAAGAGATACAAATAGCAGCACAGAAGAAAAATTTCTCCAATATTTGTATCAAAATGGCTTAAAACTCCCCGATGAGGCACAGCCAAATATTCCCAAAATGTATGTGAAGCCTGATTTTTTATACAAACCCAATATTTGTATTTTCTGTGATGGCACACCGCATGACACGCAAAGCGTACAAGAAGATGATACTTTTAAAAGAAAAGCCTTGAAAAATGCAGGTTATCAGGTATTAGTGTGGCACTACAAAGATAGTTTAGCTACTTTTGTGGCAAAACGCCCGGACATTTTTAAACCAATTAAGTAAATCCAAATGAAATTTGATTTTAATCCAGGAAGTTTAGTTTCCATTCGCAATAGACCTTGGGTAGTGCTGCCCTCCGAAGATGCAGATTTATTCCTCATCAAGCCACTTGGCGGAAGTGATGAGGAAATAACAGGTATTTATAAGCCTTTGGCAAAAACAGCAGATATTCCTGTTTCCTACAATTTCATCAAACCTTCGGAGAAAGATTTAGGCGATTTTTATGCTGCAAGGCTCTTATACAATGCGGCTCGTATTTCTTTTCGCAATGCGGCAGGTCCTTTTCGCTCTTTGGGAAAATTGTCTTTTCGCCCTCGTTCTTATCAAATAGTGCCACTGATTATGGCATTGAAACAAGAAAGAGTCCGCCTCCTCATTGCGGATGATGTGGGGGTAGGAAAAACCATAGAAGCCCTTTTGATTGCCAAAGAATTATATGAACGCAAAGAAATCAAGGGTTTTGCCATTATTTGTCTGCCGCATCTTTGCGAACAATGGCAAGCAGAAATCAACCATAAATTTGGCTTAGATGCCGTCATTATTCGTTCTGGTACGGCTTCTACACTTGAAAGACAAATCCGTAATGAACAAAATATTTTTCAAGCCTTTCCTTTTCAAATCATTTCCATTGACTTTGTAAAAATGGGTAGCAAAAGGCAACTCTTTATAGATTTTTGTCCAGACCTTGTTATCGTAGATGAGGCACATACCTGCGCAAAACCTGCGGGCGCAAGCCCTTCGCAACAGCAACGTTTTCATTTACTGCACGACCTTTCCAAAAAATCCAAACAACACATTATCCTCCTCACTGCTACACCACATAGCGGCAAACAAGCGGAATTTCAATCGCTTTTGGGATTGTTACATGCCTCTTTTGAGGCAATAGATGTGAGCAGTGCTGATGAAAAAGATAGAAAAAAAATTGCTGCACATTTCATTCAACGCCGAAGGGCTGATGTGCTGAAATACTTAGACGAGGAAACACAATTTCCGCAAAGAAACGCCATAGACAAGGATTTTGAAGTGGGAAAAGAATATGCAGAAATCTTCAACGACTTGTTGGAATATGCGAGAGAATCGGTAGCGGCACAAGCAAATGACAAACGAAAACAGCGTTTTAGTTATTGGGACGCTTTGGCTTTGCTGAGGGGCGTAATGAGTAGCCCTGCGGCAGGAATTGCGATGCTGGAAAAAAAGGCAAGAAAAAAACAACTCACTTTTGCGGAAGATTTGGGCGAAGAGGAACAACAGATAGAAAGTGATGTAGTCATGGACAATGATTTTGATACAGATGATAGCCTTCCTTTGGCAAGTTTAGGAGAAAATGACTCCGAATATACTCGTTTGTTGGGCTATGCACAAAGACTGAAAAATATATCTGGCACAAGCAAAGATAATAAAGCAAGAGAGGCGATAGCGTATGCCAAAAATATGCTAACAAGGGGTTTTCAACTCATTGTTTTCTGCCGATATATACACACCGCCAAATATTTAGGCGAACTATTTAACAAGGAATTTAGCGAAAAAAAATACAAAGACCTGCAAACAGAAGTTGTTACCAGTGAATTGAATGACGAATTGCGGAAAGAGAAAATAACACATCTCAAAAAAGCTCCGCAAAGAATCCTGATTGCTACCGACTGTTTGAGCGAAGGTATCAATTTGCAAGATGGGTTCAATGCCTTGCTACACTACGATTTGCCTTGGAATCCCAACCGTTTGGAGCAGCGAGAAGGACGTATAGACCGTTTTGGGCAAAATGCGCCCTTTGTAGAAGTTGCACTTTTGTATGGCAGCAACAATCCCATAGATGGCGTTGTATTAGAGGTTTTGCTACGAAAAGCGAGAGAAATTCGTAAATCCACAGGCATTTCTGTTCCTTTTCCCGAAAACAGTGCCTCTGTGATGGAGGCGGTTACAAATGCGATTTTGCTCAAACCCAAAGTCAGCATCAAACAGGTATCTGCGCAATTAGCCATTTTTGAAGCCGAAGAAATCACCGCCGAAAAAAACAAGGTTGCCAAAGCATTTGAGGAGGCAGAAAGAAGGGAAAAAGCCTCTCGCAGTATTTTTGCCCAAAATGCCATCAAAGTGCAAGAAATAGAAAGCGATTTGAGAGAGGTAGATGAAGCGATTGGCAATGTAAAAGCGGTGAGCGATTTTGTGGTGGGAGCTTTGCGCTTTCTGGGGGCGCAAGTAAATGAAAAAAAAGAAGGCTTTTTAATTTACACCGCTAATATCCCCAAACGCCTTGGTAGCTATTTGACGGATAAAAGCGAAATACTGGTTTCTTTCCACTCCCCTACCCCCAAAGGCTATCAATATTTGGGGAGAAATCACCCTTTTACCGAACATCTTGCCCAAAGTATTTTGAATGATGCCTTGAAAGCAACACAACATGCTGCGGCGAGAACTGCAGTTATTCGCTCCGAAGATGTGAAGGAAAAAACGGTTTTGTGCCTGCTTAGGGTGCGAAATGTGATTGCCGCACAACCCAGCAATCAGCAAATTGTGGCAGAAGAAATGCAAGTGTGGGGCTATAAAGGCGACATTTCAGACAAAATTTTTCTCTCAAAAGAAGATGCCATGGATTTATTTTTGAAGGCAAAAGCCAGCCAAAATATAGAACTCCCAGAGCAAAAATATTGGCTCAATGAGGAAATGGAATGGGTGCATGACGAAAATACCTTCCGAAGCTATACCGACCCTTTGGCGTTGAAAAGGGCAGAACATTTGGTAAAAGCACATGCGCATGTCAAACATTTGGTACATGGCACGCAATACAAGGTCGTTGAGCCAGTGTTGCCGATGGACGTGTTGGGGATTTATATTTTATTGCCTCATTTTGGATAACTTAACAACAAATAATCGGTTCATCTTAGTGTTTAACCCACCCGCAAAACTGCCAGCATTTTTGCTGCCCTCCCAAGAGGGCTTTTATGCAAAAGGCTGTTAGCCTTGCAATAGATACCCTCTTGGGAGGGTGTTTTTTGTCGAAAGACAAAAAACGGGTGGGTTAAAGGCGAATGGAACGAAACATCATGCTATATTGTCGAAGCGTAGGATTTGCGGGTGGCATCTTCGATTAAAACACCCGCAAAGGCGAAATTCCAGTCCCACAACTTGTTGGACTGGAATTTGAAGAAGAATTAAATAAAATAACATAAACATGAAATACAACACCATAAACATACAAGGAAATCTCTTCTCCGAAGAAATCCTTGACCAAATTGAACAAGCAAGCATTGAAGGGCAAAGCCCCAAAGATTTTGGTTTAGACCCTAATGCAAACCTGCGGGGCGACATGGAATATGCTTGGAGTCGCATGAAATTGGATTGGAAGCATTTTTGGGATAAATCCCAAAATCTGCCCGTAAATGATAGTTACGGCACTGCCCTCACCAAAAAATGGATGAGCCAGTTTTTTACTACCCTCAATTTTGAATTGACAGCGCAAAAGTCGCCTTTGATGGGCGAAAATGGACAATCTTATACGATTAGCCACACAGCCCATAATTTAGAAGATTTCCCCTTGCACATTGTGGGTTTTCGTGCGCCCGAAAATGCGCAAAAAAGCACTCTTGACATCAAGGGCGCAAATGCTCGTCTTTCGCCTCATGCCAATATACAAGAATATCTCAATGTAACCGAACACCTGTATGGCTTGATTGCCAATGGTTTTACCTTGCGCTTGTTGCGGGACTCGGGGCGTTTGGTCAAACTTGCGTATATAGAATTTGACCTCAAAGCCATGTTTGAGGAGGATAGATACAATGAATTTACGGTCATTTATCGCTTGCTACATAGCAGCCGTTTTCCGCAAAAGAAAACGGAAACCTGTTTATTGGAAAAATACCATCAAGACAGCATAGAATCGGGCAATCGGATTCGGGAAAAATTGAGTGCTGCCGTAAAAGAATCGCTCTTGGCGTTGGGAAAAGGTTTTTTGCAGCATGATAACAATGAAGATTTGCGCCAAAAACTCAAAAGTAAACAGCTTTCTCACAAAGA
Source organism: Bacteroidota bacterium (assembly GCA_013298365.1). GTDB lineage: Bacteria > Bacteroidota > Bacteroidia > J057 > J057 > JAAFHL01. Next base: position 5,050 of record JAAFHL010000275.1, read on the forward strand.
TTTGCATAGACAACTGCTGCGCCTTATCTATCGCTTTTTGTTTCTGATGGTTACAGAAGAAAGAGACCTTATTTTTGCGCAAGACGAAAAAGAGGAAAGCATTTTGCACAAAAAACGTCTCTATTTTCAATATTACAGCTTGCAACGCCTCCGCAAAATGAGCCAAAACCGTTCTCTGTTTCAGGCAGAATTTACGGATTTGTGGCTGGGTTTGATGCAAACATTCCAACTCTTTGAAGAAAGTGGCTACGGAAAACCTTTGGCAATTCAGCCACTTGCGGGCGATTTGTTTCATAGCAAAGCCATTCAAGATTTGGAAAACTGCCTCATTAGCAATCAGTTGCTGCTCGAATGTATCAGCAATTTGAATGAGTTTATAGACGAGAAAAACAATCGGGTGCATATCAATTATCGCTCCCTTGATGTGGAGGAATTGGGGTCTGTGTATGAGGGTTTGTTGGAATTGCATTTGGTGATTGGAAATTTGGAAGCCGAAAATCCTGCCCACATTCATTTCACTTTTCATGAAGGCACAGACCGCAAAACCACAGGCTCGTATTATACTCGCCCCGATTTGGTGAATGAGTTGATAAAATCTGCCCTCATTCCTGTGATTGAAAACCGCTTGCAACAGCACAAAGGCAACAAACAAGCGCAAACACAGGCTTTGCTCAAACTCAAAGTGTGTGATGCCGCAGCAGGGAGTGGACATATTTTGCTCGCAGCCGCAAGAACGATTGCTTGGTACTTGGCAAAGGTGAAAAGTGGCGAAGACAATCCTTCGCCTACTGTTTTTCGCACTTGTTTGCGGCAGGTGATTCAGCATTGTATGTATGCGGTGGACTACAATCCCGATGCGGTGGAACTGTGCAAACTTGCCCTTTGGCTCGAAAGCCACAATAGCGGCAAGCCCATTAGTTTTCTCGACCACAAAATCCGAAATGGCAATAGCTTGGTGGGCGTTACTAACCTCAATGTCTTGCAAAAGGGAATCCCTGATGAGGCTTTTTCGCCCGTAACAGGAGACGACAAAGAAATGTGCAAAGACCTTAAAAAAAGCAATGCCTATTTTCGCAAAACCAAACAAATCACCCTCGAATTTGACCAAAACGACAAAACAAAGGCAGCAGATTTTTCGCAATCTTATCAAGATTTTGAAAACCTGGCGCAAGATGACATTGCTGGCGTAAATCAAGTAAAATATAAATATCAGCAACTGCGTAATAGTGCAGCATGGCAAAAAGAAGAAAAGGCTTGTAATATATGGACGGCTGCTTTCTTTTTTCCATACATTATGCAAAATAAAGCGATTGCCCCAACTTCGGAGCGTTTGGCACAATATCTACTCAACCCAGGTGCTGCGCATGGGCAAATGATTGGAATAACAGAGACCTTAGCCGTAGAACTCAAATTCTTTCATTGGGTATTAGAATTTCCTGATGTGTTTGCGCAAGGTGGCTTTGATGTGATGCTGGGAAATCCGCCATGGGAGATTATAGAACTAAAAGAACAGGAGTTTTTTGCTACAAGAGACAACAAAATTGCTATTTCAGATAATACTTCCGTTCGGAGAAAAATGATAG
>JAAFHL010000278.1:0-6189 GCA_013298365.1 Bacteroidota bacterium
AACGCTCCAAAAAGGCTTCTGCAATCGCACCGCCCAATTTTGGGTCTGTGCCGCCCCCAAACTCATCTATCAAAAATAGAGAATTGCCATTCAAATTGTCGCCCATTTGTCGCATCTGTGCCAAATGAGAAGTATAGGTAGAAAGGTCATTTCCAACACTTTGCTCATCTCCAAGGTCTATAAACAAAGCATCAAAAACCCGAAACTCCGACTTTTCATGTACAGGCAGCAAAAAACCTGCTTGTAACATAACTTGTAGCAACCCAACCGTTTTTAACGAAACTGATTTTCCGCCCGCATTGGGACCTGAAATGAGTAATATTCTACCTTGTTTGTCTAAGGTCAAATTTAAAGGCACAACTTCAAAAGGATTTTGTAAAGCCTTCATAACCAATACAGGATAGCGACCTTCTTTGATAAAAGTTTTCGTTCCTTCTGGGCTAAAAGTCGGCATATTTCCCTTCATCTCTTGCGCAAGTAAAGCTTTTGCCCGCAAAACATCAATTTCTGTGATGACCTCTTTGAAACCTTCTAACACATCGGCATGAACGCCTATTTTGCCTGTAATATCAATCAAAATACGGGTAATTTCATTCGTTTCCATGATTTGCAATTCACGCAACTGATTGTTGAGCATAAGTGAAGCTGTAGGCTCAATGAAAACCGTTTCGCCCGATTTAGAAATATCATGAATAAAACCAGGAATCCGCCCTTTTGCATCAGCTTTTACAGGAATGACAAGGCGGTCGTTTCGCATGGTAATTTCCTTTTCCACGCTCCAATTATTGTCATTTGCCATGCGCAAAATACGATTCAGCACTGTCCGTAATGCTACGGCAATGTCTTTCATGTTTTTACGAATGGAAGCTAATTCAGGCGAAGCGTTGTCTCTTAGATTTCCATTTTCATCTAAGGTTCTTTCTATATAAAATAAAATACCTTCTGTAAATGGTTGGTCGCCAATAAGTTCGCTCAGTCGGGGATATTTTTCTTTTCTTTTTAAAATAAAAGTGCGCACATTTCGCACGACTCGCAACCATTGATATAAACGGTTTAATTCTTCCACATTGAGCCAATTTCCTTCTATACGGGCTTTTTCTAATAAATAACCTACTGAAGAAAAGGACGAAAATGGGAAACTATCATCAAAGTCTAACAAATCTTTAAACTCTCGCACACGTTCCAACTCCTTCAAAATCAATTCACTATCTGAAATGGGCTGAATATCAAGGCAAATATTTTTTGCATCTTCACTTACCGCCTTGCGATGTATTTCTTTAAGAATGGTATCGAAACCTAATTTTGTATATGTATTTGGATTATATATTTTCATGAACAAAAAACGCTGATTGCATCGAATAGTTCTCGCAGAGGCTCATTTTTTTGAAAATCTGCGAGAATACGTTACTAAAACCTTGTTTCTAAATATAAAGGCAACATCGCTCTCCAAGTAGGCCAGTCGTGTTTCCACTCTTTGCCCCACACATCAAGCTCATACGTGATGCCTTTGTCATACATAATGCCAGCAAATTTGCGAGACGCATCGGGGTCTTCGTAATCGCCGCCACCTGTAAGTACGTGAATATGTTTACTTTTACGGATTTGCTCCAAGATATTATGGTCTGTCAAATTGGAAAGGTAATGAAATGGCGAATTAAAATAAACTTCGTTATCATAATAGCCATTTGTATATTCCGACAAATCATATACGCCACTCATGGCAATTACCCCGTCAATCAAATCTGGACGCTTCATAAACAAATTCATGCTGTGCAATGCGCCAAAAGAAGCCCCACAAAGAATGATAGGTGTTTCTTGTGAAGTCGCATTTTTGATAAATGGCACAACCTCATTATAAACGTACTCATTAAATTGATTATGACGAATTGCTTGGTGCGCTCCCGCCATTTCCTTATTCAACCAACTTTCATTGTTGATACTATTGATAGAAAATACCCGCACTTTTCCGCTATTGATATAAGGGGCAAGGGTTTCCATAAGCTGAAAACGCTCATATTCTAAGTAATCTGCTGCCGCCGTTGGGACGAGTAAGAGGGCAAAACCATAGTCACCATACGACACTATTGGCATATCTTTTTGTAAAGCAGGACTAAACCAGCTATTTAATTCTCTTTTCATATTCTAAATATTTAGGTACATTCGGTACAAAGCTACGCATTTTATTTGGGTAAAAAAAGCATGATTTTCGCATAAAAAGCAAAAACACAAAGTTCACAAAGAAAAGTTAACACAAAGAACCCGAAGTAGCCTATATTTTATGAATTTTTGTGTTCTTTGTGAATCCTTTGAGAACTTTGTGGTAAAAAATAAACTTTTTATTTAGGCTATAAAGCTAGAATTATTTCTTAACTTGTTGAAATAAAGCATAAATCGCAGGACTTCCTTTCTTAATACTAAGAGAAAGTTGCTGTGAATAAAGCGTTTTGTGTGTATTATTCCACAAATAAATCTTGCAAATAACATTATTAATTTTTTCTTTTTTATCAAAAGTATGAATAAGCCGATGCGTAAGATAAACATATTGCCATTCGTTTAATTTGGGCGTAAAATCACTTACTTTCGCACTTTGCCACAAAATTCTCTCATCACCTCGCCACAGTTCCAAAATTAACAAAGCATCAGCATCTTTTTCTGTTCTTTGTATAAAAACGGAAGCCTCCAAATTTTCATAAATACTTGTTTTTGTGTCTGTTAGCGAAACAGAAATGGACTCACTCCATTCCTTTGTAGTGCCTAATTCTTCCATTTTTTCCAAATTGTGATGAATCTCGTAAATCGGTTTTTCCGTTTGGGAAAAATCGCTTGAATCTTTGCTTAATACATACCAATCGTAGGTAAAACCTACATCTTTTTTTACTACAAAAGGAAAAACTTCTCTCGCTATTTGCACATATTCAGGCGCAATATATCCCAAAAATAAATAGTTACTTGTTTGATTTTCAATATATTGCCTAAATTTCCCATATTGACTCAAACTATCTTGAAGATATTGAAAATGAGGTGCGTTGTTTTGTTGATGCAGATAATAATTGAGGAAAAAAGGATAGGCACTTGTGATAAAAGTTGTTTGTTGCGGGAATTTATTTTCATGCAAAAGTGCGTTTTTCGTAATTTCTTGATAAGGTTGTTTGTAAAAATGTACATAATGTTGGCGTTTTTCTACCAAAGTATAAATATTGATAATTAGGGAAATGGCTAATAAAAGCAAAGAAAAATGTTGTGGAATTTTTTTGCCAAAAGAAAATAAAAACAATAAAAAATAAGGGAATGAAAATAATAACATGCTCATTTGCAAGACAGGCGCACGATAAACCGAATAAAAATAGCCTATCATCAAGGGCAAAATTGCCCACATCATTGCCAACAAACGAAGCATAAAAGTTCGATTTTTTTGCCAAAGAAAATCTTTATGATAAAACAGGATTCCGATTTGAACAGAAAATAATAAAAGTATCCAGATATAGTTAATCCATTCAAAATGAAATATATAACAAAAATAATCTATTACAAAACGAGGACTTGGTGCAGCCACCCAACCCAAGCCTTTTGTGTGTAGTTGCGCAAAAAAGATAGGCAAATGTGGCAAATACAAAACGGCAATGGCAAAGCCACTTAACAGATACTTTTTTCTATTTTCTGCCAAAACAAAAAGCCAGCCACTTAGCCAAACAATGCCTGCCAAAAGCAAACTAAAATGATGATTGTAGGTATTTAGCGCAGCCGCAAAAATGAAAAAATACAGAAAACGCTGATTTTGTTGCTGTTCCAATAAATATTTTGACCAAAAATAGACCATCAAAACACTCAAAAACAAACCACTTGAATAGGGGCGTGCAATTTGCGAATACATAACGCTATATTGCAAAGTCGCCAAAAATGCTGCCGCCATCAGCCCCGCAAAATCATCAAACCAAATTTTTCCTATTCCATACACATAATAAACTGCGGCAACCCCCATACCCAAAAAAGGCAATTTTACCACCCATTCCGCCGTCCCAAAACACTTTGTCCAAACATACATAAAAGCTTGAACCCCAGCAGGATGTCCATCAGGTTTGATGCCTTCCTCTATTAATTTTGCCCAAGAATCATAACCCAAACGAGATAGCATACTCAATTCATCGTGCATGAAAGGCATGTCCCACAGCCGCCAAAATCGGAGGAGAGTGGCGATGAGAATGATAAGCGCCATGCTTACTTTTGGCAAAATATTGGGTTGGGCTTCGATAGGCTCAGCTATCGCCAGTTTTAACAAATTATTTTTCACCTATGCCTTAATTGTTTTGGGTAAACTTAGTCTATCAAATCCCTTAAAATAATCTGTTTCAAGGATTTAATCATCTGAAAAATAGCAAAAATGTCCTCATTATCTGCTTTATAGTCTTTGCTAACACAATATTGATTGCCATTTAATACCATAAAATTCCAAATAAGTCCTACCACATACAAACCATAAATAGGTTTTTCATTATTATTTTTCTCCCTTACAACCAACATTGCGGCAAGTGCTTGTGCATCAGGCGAACCTTGATTTTCAACACTTCGTTTGTATTCGTGCATACAAAAAAATGGCTTCTTAGGGTCTCGAAAACCTGTGGCAATAATTCCATCTACAATGCCCGAAAGTTCATAATCGCCTACAATTCCTTTTAAGGGGCGTTCCAAAAAATAGCCTATTTTGAGGTCATCAATTTTCGCCATCATAATTACAGGGCTAATAAACTTGTTTTCAAGCTCTACCTCGTTCCAAGCCTTGCCACCACGTATAAGTGATGCCTGCAAGGTAAGTAAATGTTCTTTTTCAAATTCGCCTATTTCTATCTGCATCTTCTGCCAATTTGCAAGCAATTCACATTCCCAAATTTGCTCAAGCCCAAAAGCTTCGTCAAGGCTTGTCAAATCCCAGTCTTTAAAATTTGCTGTTTTCATAATATTTTTTGGTTTTGAATAGGCAAAGATACGAAGTTTTTGGATAAAAAGGTGAAATTATCAGCTCATTTCTCCTCCCATACAAACCATTTTTCCAGTTTATCAAATACTTTTTCCACAAAATTCTGTTTTTGAGGCAGCAAATGTGTGAAGGTTACTTCAAATTTTACGGTTGAGCCTTTTTTGCCTTCTTCTCCCGAAATAAATTCAATTCTGCCACCGACCTGATTCGCTCGGTCTTGTAGGTTGATGAGTCCATTGCCTGATGAGCCTGTGTTTTTGGGGTCAAAACCTTTGCCATCGTCATGGAATAAAATGACAACATGTTTTTCTATTTCATGCCATTCAAAATGCAAATCGGTATTTTGACATTTTGCATGTTTCATGGCATTATTCATTACTTCCTTGAAAATGAGGGCTATATGACGTTTGTGATCCATGCCGAGATTATAGCCTTTCATATTGTCGGTGATGCCATCTGTTCGGAAAGCTACGCCCGATTTGTCGAATAGTTGGTCGCCAAAGTCTTTGAGCATCAACGCCATATCGTGCAGCGAATCTTTGTTTGGGTCCAATACCCACAGCAAATCTTTCATAGACAGATACAAAGAATTTGAGGTATCAATCACCTTTGTAAGGTGTGTTGATAATTTAGAATCTTCACCCAAACTTTGTTTTACAATATTGCTAAACAGCGAAATAACCGTTAATTTATGTCCTAATTCATCATGAAAATCGGCGGCGGTTTTTGCGCACACGCTCCATGTCCATCACACGCTGCACTTTTTGCTGCACTCGATATTGATGCAAAAGCCACAAAGCAGAGCCTATTGCCAATATAACGATTAAATAAAACCAAATTGTCCGCCAAAAAGGAGGATTAATGACAATTTCTACCACATCACCTACGGTATTTTTCAAGCCATCAGCATTTGTGCCAATTACCCTGAAAAAATACGTGCCAGGGGGTAGATTACTAAAAGGAACTTGGTGCGCACTGCCGAGCGAAATCGGTTTTACTTCTTGTGCATTTTGTCCTTTTTCAGTCAAAATATAGCTATAATGCACATCTTCGGGGTGACTAAAAAGAATGCCTATAAAGGAAATAATGAAAGAGTTATCGCCATAATTGGTTTCAATTTTTTTCTCATTTTCATACAATAACTCATGTCTTTTGCCATTTTTATCCGTATAATGCGTTATCCATACTTTGGGCAAAACAGAATCGGAACGAATTTG
>JAAFHL010000278.1:6199-6587 GCA_013298365.1 Bacteroidota bacterium
GATAGGGGAAAAAGCGGGTAAAACCATTTATCCCCCCAAAAAATATCTCTCCATTTTTTGCTTTAAAATAGCCGCCTTCATTAAATTCATTACTTTGAATACCATCTCTCACATCAAAATTCTCAAATTTCCGAGAAAGAAAGCTGAAACGATATAAACCGCCATTTGTACTCATCCAAAGGCTTTTTTTCACTGTATCTTCTACCATGCCATAAATAGTAGAGTTCATCAAGCCTTCTTTTTCGGCATAGCCGACAAACGTTACTTTTTTGCCATTGTCTTTCACTTCTAACAAACCTTCAGAAGTGCCTAACCATATACGATTTTTACTGTCTTCAAAAATAGAAATAATGGTGTTTCCACGCAAACCTGTAGTATCATCTGCTTG
>JAAFHL010000276.1 GCA_013298365.1 Bacteroidota bacterium
GTTATATCTTGCGCAAAAATATCTAACTTAAAATCAATATTTCCCACTTTGGGACTAAAACGCTTTTCTGTTTCAATCTTTGTTTGAGTCATATCCATTTCTACTCCTGTAATATCATGTACAAAAGCCTTAAAAACATCTGGGTCTCCAAACGCTTTCTTAAAAATTACTTCATTATCTAATTTCGCTAATAACATAATCCTTTAAATTTAGACACAAAGATACTAACTTTAATCACTTTTTCCAAAACTATTTTACCCAAATTTGATGAAAAGTGTTAGGATTTACATTGGGAATAGCTGAACAGCAATTTAAAACAAGGTCATCAACTTCCCACCTTAATGGAACAGCATTAATTGCTCCACCACAATTAGTTATACCAATTATCCAATATCTTGCACACCCTTCATGAAATGGATGGTTAGCTATAGCATAATCACCTTGATTTGTAAGCATAGCATTCATACTGGCAGGCAAAAAAGCCGTATGCCCTGCTAGGCTTGTAAAACCAGCCCCTATGCCTGTACAGCTTCCAGTACCTGTTTTAAAATAGCTAATTGTATTTGCATTTGTCGTTTTGAAGTGGATAATTCTTGAATGATTACTCGTTTTTCCATAAAAGCGTACATTTGTAAAACTTAATGCGTTCATCAATGAATTTGAAGCGTGTCCCCAATATTGTGTTCCACTTTCATCTACCCCCAAAGCAGTACTATCCAACAAAGGTAAATCAGAAGAACGAATATTTAGACTTGGGTTTGTGCCGCCTTGATGTAAATAATTCAAAACTAATGTCCAACCACCACCATCAGTTGTCATATCGCAGTAGCATTGCATCGGTGCAATGGGTCCGCACAATCAACATCAATTGTATAAACACCATCAGTAGAACTGGGATTTGCTGTTTTTATTTGATTACAATTCTGATAGCAAATTGGTGCAGTTGGTTGGCAAGTACTTACCCATACAACGCTATTAAAATACTCCAAACAAAGTGTTGTCGTATTAAATATAATCAATCCATCTGCTGGGTTTATAATTGCGTTTCTTTGTGCAGTTGTCAATCTTGGCGGCAAAAGCCCTTGATTTGTTGATTCAACTTGCAGCTTTGCACTTGGGTCAATGTTGGCTGTTCCTATTCCAAGAGATTGAGAAAACAGGTTTTGAATGGCTATCAAAGCCAAAATTAAAAAGCAATTTTGTTTCATATTTGTTTGTAATTCTTAATTTTCATTTTATTACTCTCGTAGAACGATGACATGAGCGCAGGCGGGGTGGCGGTTTGGCTTTGTGCGTTGGGTTTAGCGAAAATTGCCGCTAATATTTTTGTTCTTGGCATTTTTTATTTTACCAAATTAAGTTGTTTGTGTAGTATTTAAAAACAACTATCAGATGTCAAAACAGGCATGTTTTCTACCATACTTTGCGCAATAATTATCCTATCAAATGGATTTTTATGATGAAATGGCAGTTGAGAAACTATTTTTGTATGTTCAAATTGGATAGGCAATATTTCTATACCATTATCCCATGCAGGTAAATTGAGGTCTTCAAATGAAATCGCTATATCAAGTTTTCCAACACTTATTTTTACAGCCATCTCCCAAAAACTTGCAATACTGACATGACAAACATTTTCATCTCCTTCAATCGCTTTTTTCGCTTTCTTACTCAACCTTTCGCTGCCTTCCAAAAACCATATAAAGGCATTGGTGTCCAATAAAATATTCATGGCATATATTCGTTAAAATTCGCTAATGGTTCATCAAAATCAGCAGACATGATAAATTTACCTTTTGCACAACCAAATTTAGGCTTTTTTCTTTTGCGTTGAACTTCTTTATCTATAAACTCCTTATTGAGCAAAAACTCAATAAAATCCAAAAGTTGTCCTATTTTATTGGGAGGCAGTAAATTAATCCTCGAATAGATTGAATGTGTAAGCATAAGTAATTTCATTAAAATTTACAGGTACAAAATGACCTCTTTTCCAAACAAAATCCAAATATTTTTTTTTGGTTTTTAACTTGATTGCCTGTTTAATGGCGGAGTTTCTCCAAAATCACTGTGATATTCTTGTAAATATCGTGTCTCCATTAACTTTGCGGATTCGTTTCCATCAGTATATTCTATTACGACACCTATTTGGTCTAATGGAAACGCAGCTTGAATTTTAGGATTTCCTAAAATGGTTCTCACTGCAATATGAGGAGGCTTTTTAAGTCTATTGTGTCCTTTAAATGCCCTCTGCATTTTTATCATTCTTTCTTGCAAATTTTCAGATTTGCCAATATACAGGATTCCTTCTTCATCAACAGATAATAGACGATTTATCTCGCGTGGTTTCCCCTCAATATCTAAGGCTATCATTTTGTAGATACCTGAATTGGACTGTATTTCCACTTTTACCTCAAATGTGGCTTCGCTAAGTTTATATTTCATGAAAAACAAATTGAAAAGTGATTTTATTTTTGAATTGATTGTGATTTTATTTTTGAGTTGCCAAGAACGGTGGCATGAGCGCAGTGCCGATGTTTAGGAGGCATTGGCGGAGATGCGTTGTTCTGCTATTTTTATTTCTTTTTCTCTTTCCCTCAGTATTTTGTAGCATCTTGAATAATACTCTCTTGTACTGGTCAGTTACTTTTTTTCTTATTTGTGTTACAATCAACACAATTCAAAATAGGAAACGGTAAATTAAAGTAAATGAGTAAAACTATACAACGAAATTTATTATTCAAGTTGTTACTCACAGTTATAGCACTTACTTTTCGGTTGTTGATATTAATTTATCATTTTCATAAAATTCTGTTTTTAAAAGTATACTTGTTTCTGAGTAATACCTCCAAATACCTTCTTTTTTTCCATTGAGGTAAAAAAAATCATTTTGTAATTTACCACTATTATAATAAGTTCTTGAAATACCATTTGGAATATCCATTATATATGCTTCTTCATATTTTAATACTCCATTGTCGTGAAAATATTGCCATAAACCGTGTCCTTTACCGTCTTTCCAATAGGCATTATACCTTAAATGTCCATTTTCTAGCCATTCTTGCCATAAGCCATTGGCTATACCATCCTTTACAGTTATCCAAGATTTTAGTTTACCGTTTGGATAATTTTCAGTCAAAAAGCCTGTAAGCGGCTCGCCTTCATAAGCGGTAATCTCAATACCATTTTGGGTAATTTTTTTTGTTTTTGAAATATCAACTGATATTTGCCCAAAAACTGGTAATGTGAAAAACAAGAATACTAATAAAATAAATGATGAATTCATATTAATTTTTTTATTTATTTAAATAATTTGTCTAATTTTAGGTATTTGGTTTCAACGTAGTAAATGCTCCAAATACCATCGCTATTTGGATTTTCCTTATAATTTCTTGCAAAGAAGAAGTATTTACCATCTTTTGAAAATCGAGCCGCAGCTTCTTCCGCAGTTGTGTTAATTAGTTCTCCAATATTTTTTGCCTTAGTCCAACCATTTTTTGTTCTTTTTGAAACATAGATGTCTTCCCCTCCTTTGCCTAGTGGATTACCATAAGAGTTGAAAATCATATAATTGCCGTCACGAGAAAATGCAGGAGTTGATTTCCAATAATTATCATTCTCAAATAATCCATCTATTTTTGTAGGCTGAGAAAATTCGTTATTTAAAAATTGTGTTTGATACATCTCAATATTCTTTGTTCCTCTCAACATAGTTGCGAAATAATAATTGATGCCGTCACTTGTAAAGATTGAGTTTTCCGTTGAAGATGGCCATTCTTCTTTTTCAATTTGAACCTTATTTATAGTTTCAGAAAGTGGCTTAGGCTCACTCCAACGATTATTTATCCAATTAGTTCTCCAAATATTCATATCAAAATTCCCTTTACTTTCCCTGCTACTAATTGGTCTTTGAGAACCAAAATAAATTGTTTTTCCATCAGGCGTTACGTTAGGACATTCGTCTCTATCAGTCGAGAAAGATGCAATTTGGGGTTCTGTCCACTTTTGATTTATAAACTGACTAAAATATATTTTTTGCTTTTCGTTTCCTTTTCGCAACGTAAAATAAACAGTTTGTCCGTCAGGTGTGAAAGTAATATCAAAAACATTTCTGTCTTTGGTTGATATAATTCCTTCTGCAAAAATTATTGGTTTATCTACAATTTTAGCACTGTACAAAACAGTATTTTGAAATTTCTTTATCGAGTTACAAGAAGTAAGTACTAAAAGAAAAATTAGAATAGTTGAATTTAATTTCATAATCCTCTATATAATTTTTATCTATTTTGCAAATGATGGTATTTTTTTCACTCTACCCGACATTTTTTGAATGAAGGAAAAAAAGCGTAATTTTGTGCTGCGAAACAACCAAACTACGCTTTTATACAATGAAAAAATTGTACGACACAAATTTAATGCGAATGTTTGATTTAGGCAACTTTTTTGAGGGAAAAACTCAAAAAAAGATGACCTTATCCCGTAAAAAGTTCATTATGAGCTACTTAATGGGACTAATTATGAGCCGCAGCGTTCACTTTTGTGAAGTTGCGAACCATATGAACGAAGAAGTTGAACCAGAGTCGAATGTTCGGCGAATAGAACGCTTTTTCAAAGATTTTGAGATTGATTTCGTAGGTTTTGCGAAGTTATTGATGAGTTGTTTCCCCTGCAAAACGTACAAATTGTGCATAGACCGCACAAACTGGCAATTTGGGGAGCAAGACATCAATGTATTGTGCTTAACACTTCATTATCAAGGGATTGGAGTTCCAATTTTGTTTGAATTATTGGACAAACAAGGGAATAGTAACCAAACAGAACGGATAGATTTACTGAAAAACTTTATCGAAATTTTCGGTAGTGATGGAATTAGCACACTTATTGGTGACAGAGAATTTATTGGCGATATTTGGTGGAAATACTTGATAGACAATAAGATAAAGTTTCATATTCGCATTCCTAAAAGCCATTATATCGGCATCGGGGACGAAGAAATTAAAGGCGAAGCATTGTTAGAAAAATATGGTACGGGTTTTCACAAAAATATCACTATAGCAGGTTTTACGTTACATTTTGCGTGCAAAAAATATATCGGCAAAAAAAAGGAGGAAGACCCTTTGTTAATCTTGACCAATGATGCCGAATCTGAGCCTTTTGAAACCTATAGAAAACGGTGGTGTATCGAAACTTTTTTTCAGAGTATCAAAAAACGAGGTTTTAATCTTGAGGATACGCATGTTAAATGTCTCAAAAAACTCAAAAAATTATTTCTCATGGTTTCCTTGGCTTTTGTCTTTTGCCTCACAATCGGGGTTTTTAGACATGATTTGAAGAAGAAAATTCCGACTAAAAAACATGGCTATAAAGCGCATTCTTTTGCTCGTAATGGCTTGAATATCATACGAAAAGCTATCAATAAAAGAAACAACAACTTTCAACTATTTACAGATTTTGTAAATGATTTTATTTTTATTATTACTGGCTTTTTTAATATCAAAAATTGGAATCAAAAAAATGTCGGGTAGAGTGTGATTTTAAGCACAACTTTCAAATACAATTTTTAAGCGCAACTTTCAAGTGCAGATTTCAAGCGTAACTTTTAAGTGTAGATTTTAAGCACAACTTTCAAGGGGTGCAACTTTGATTTAATAGACTTACTTTTTACTGATAATCAATAATTTAATTTATACTTACTTTTGAAATTAGCCAATCCAGCACAAATCCAAACTTCTTCTTGAATTTTCGTTTTATTTGCACTTCGATTTTCATTTCTTAAAATAAAATATCTTTTTTGATTTCCTAATGCATTTTCAACTGCAATTCTTTGGCTTGATATTTCTTTATTTTCTCATTTTTGGGTAGAAGTAAGCGGATGGTTTTTCGATTTTTTGTGTGGAATTTTTACTTGATTTTTTCCTACGTATTTATCTATTCCAATAAACCCTAAATCTACCCAAATTGTCCATATTTTTTCTGCATTTTCTATGCCTAATAAAGCCATTTCTTCTTTAAATATCGCAAAATCATGTTTACTCCCTTCGTGTAATTTACTGACAAATAATATCTTTTTACAAAGTGTAGTAATGATGAGAAATTTTAGGGTGTAGTCTTTTTTTTCCACTATAATTATCTTTTTGAAGCTCCGCATTATCAGGTCTTTCTATCCGTATTTCGCTCACATCTATCACTATATCTTCCACATTTTCTAAGAGCTTTTCTAATTCTTTTTGCGTTTTTATTGCTGAAATCGCCAAACATTTTAATTCCTTTAATGATAATTTCAATATCGGTTTTAGCAACTCTATATAAATATGTGCGCTACTTTGTGAAATCCCAAAATATAGACCTAAATTCTCATAATTTGGACTCGCTTTTAAGTAGTGTAAAACGAAAAATAATGCCTCTTTTTTATCCGTTAAAACAGGTGCAACTGCATATGGATTATCTTCCGCTTTTTTCGGAAAATAATAATTCTCAAAAACCGAAAACAAGGAATTAAACTCCGCTATTTTCAAACCCGTTGAGGCACTATATTGACGTTCTGTTTTTGCGTTATGGTAAATACTACTCATTTATTTAGTACAATTATTAAATATTTTAAAGCCTATAAACTATAATTTGCCTTTATTTGT
>JAAFHL010000277.1:0-2178 GCA_013298365.1 Bacteroidota bacterium
AGTTGCTGTACTGTTTGATTAATAGGGATTTGTGTAGAAATCCATTTCATAGTTTGTGGTTTTTTTATGAGAAAAATGATGAAAGACAAATGTACGATTTTTTGGGCAAAATAGCCCTATATTTTGGCTACTTCCCCCAATCAAAAAAGTTTTTACTCATTTCCTAAAAATACATTACAGGATTTGTATGTACTTTCGACAAAGAAATGGATATATTGGGAACTTTCTCCAAAAGATAGTCATATATCAATTCAGAAGTAAACTGCTCCGACTCATAATGTCCTATGTCCAAAAGGAGTAACTTATTTTCATTGTCAAAAAATTTATGATACGTAATATCTGCCGTTACCAAAGCATCTGCACCTTGTGCCATCGCTTGCGAAATGAGAAAACTACCTGCGCCCCCGCAAACCGCAACTTTTTGAATATTGTCAAGTGGCGCATCTGCATAACGAATCCCACCACATTGAAAAGTATCTTTAATATGCTGCAAAAATGCCTGTTTTGACAAAGCTTGCGCCAAATTACCTATCATGCCTGAACCCAAGTTAGGAATAAATGATTTTTTTTCTTGCAAAAAAGAAAGTCCTTCCAAGCCTATTTTATCGGCAATTTTACGATTTACACCTGTTCGCACATTGTCCAAATTCGTGTGGCACGCATACAAAGCAATGTCATTTTTGATAGCCGACATAATGATACGACTCACATAGTCTTCACCATTTAATTTTTTGCGAGGCATAAACCAAATAGGATGATGTGTTACTATCATATTCACACCCAATGATTTAGCTTCTTCTATCAGACTTTCCGTTACGTCCAAATTAATCAAAATGCCTGTAAGTGTTTGGCTCGGAATACCTACCAAAAGTCCTACATTGTCATAAGACTCTGCCGCCGCAGGTGCTGCCCACGTTTCGAGTAGGCTTGCTATGTCTTGTATGGTCATATTATATTTGCTGTTTTGAGTTCTCGCAGATTAAGGATTTATTTGCGCTAATCTGCGTTTAAATCTGCGTTCATCTGCGAGAAATTACTAAAAACTATATCTTAACTGAAATTTAAGTTCCGACTTTGTATTTCCTTGAATGGCATCTAAACCGCTTCCTAATTCATAAGGTGCATAATACAAATTATTATCCACCCCATTTGTATTATTAGGTGTGAAATAACGGGTTGTACCTAAGCGCAACCAAGCATCTAAACCTCTGGTAATACGATAGTTAAGCATCAAATAGTAGCGACTGCCTGTGCCACTATATGGAATAATAGAAAATGCGCCAGGCATGTCATTTTCATACGCATAAATACGAGCATTGTAATCGCTTGTAGAGAAAATGGCATATCTGCCTGTAATTTTGACTCTCATGCCCAAACGAAAGACCAAATCTTGATAAAATAGAATCCCTTTTTGCAGACTTTCATCGGCTTTGAGGTACCAGGAAGCCTCTACTCGTGTGCGTACCATCACATTTTTGGCAACATTTGACTGAAATTGTAAGCGAAATTGATTCCGATTTTGCGGCACAAGATAATCTAATTTTTGCCCTACAGGTAAATCCGCCACATCATATTCCTTATTGTCAGCACGATAGCGCAGAATAAGGTTAGTTCCTTTGCGAATTGTGTAGTCTATTTGCGCCAAAAACTGGTAGCCGCCCGAAGGATAAGAAATTTGGAAACGATTCCAGGGGAAATAAAACCTGTCAAAGTAGGTGCTTATTACCCATTTTGAAGAAGGACGAATGCGTAAACCTGCATAAAATCCTCTTTCATTTTGGATTGTACGAGGCTGTGCGCCAAATACATAACCTTGTGTACTGTGAAAATCTTTGTCATAATTGCGGAAATGCAAAGTCAAATCTACTTTGGGTGAAAGGGCTGTCATCATGCCAAGGGCTGTACCTGTGCCACCCGATTGTGAGCGAGCAAACTCCCCGAAGAAATTAAAATTTTGATATACCCAATCAAAATCTATCCCATTCAAGTAGTTTGTTTGCCCCGACAAATCGAATTGATTAGTGCTATTTTGCGTAGGAGAAAGCGGAATACTGTATTTTTGAAATAAGTGAGAACTGCCTATGCTAACACTTCTCCCCTTATATTCAACCCTACCGCCTGCCGAAGTTTGACTCAAATTATAGCGTTTTGCCAATTCGGTTTCGGTTCGGTGATAGC
>JAAFHL010000277.1:2188-6623 GCA_013298365.1 Bacteroidota bacterium
TGATAGCCCCCTAATTGAAAGCTGGAAAAAACTTCTCCACCTACATCATCATTTTGCAAAGAATCTACTGCTTGATAAGAAGTCGAGGCATCTACGGGTGTTTTTGACACAAAACCTGTAAAGTAAAAGCGTTTTACGGCATAAGTAGCAGCAATCCCTCTGCGATACGAATTTTCATTGACCGAAGCATATGGAACAATGCCTTTTGAAGGCATTTTAGGAGAAGCAATCACTTCTGCGCCTCGTCCAAATCCCAATCCAGACGAAAAAATCATGCCTTGTCCTGTTTGAACATTAAAATCGCCAATAACCAAGGACTTTAGGTTGCCAAAATTGGATATTGCTGCATGAAATGCCATAAAATCGTAACCATATTGCTTATTTTTAGGGTTAAAAGTGAACTTTTCTCCTGCATCTTTTTCCCCCACAAAAGCAAAACTCATATAGGGACTGCAGCGCACACGCACCCTTGTATAGACACGCAGGGGCGAGCCTAAATAATGACTTTTGAGCGAGCCATCGGCATTTGTATCAGGCGTTTCATAGCCTGCTTGTTCTTGCAAAACCTGCGTAAAACGCTGTGTTACTTCATATTTCAAGTTTTTGACAATCTCTGAAATCGGAGGTGCAGCCGAATGAAGACGATTAGGGTCTATGTCTTTTGGGCGAGCATCTGTGGTAACAAAAGGTTGAATAGCTTGTACAATTTTCTCCGAAAACCCCTCAACTGCCTGCAATTCATAAATAGAAGTAAGGTCGCCAAATTGCGCAAGATGCTTCAAAAGATTGTTGATAAGAATATCATTCATGCCTGGCAACTGCCGCAATTCCTCACGAGAAGCTAAGTTGAGATTAAGCGGATTCCGCATTAAATCTTGCAAAAAATCGGTAACTACCGTAAAATCAGCATCTTGGTCTGTTTCTGTAGCTTGCATAATGTCTTCTATTCGAGTGTCAATATTGTCATTATTGTCAATCGTGTCGTTTTGCGCCGAAAGCTTTGCAAGTAAGATGCAGCATATAAAAAGTAGTAAAATTTGCCTCATATTTTGTGCTAAAAAATAACCGAGACAAAACTATGTTTTTTTGGGAGATAAAACAAATTCTTATTTTTTCGAGTAGGTTTTTTACCTAAAAATCCCCATATAAAATCTGATTTTATATGGGGAAAAGAGGTATCAAAAAATAATGATTACAAAATCAACATAGAATCGCCATAACTAAAGAAACGATATTTTTCTTTGACCGCTTCTCTGTAGCAGTGCATCATAAAATCATAGTCCATATATGCCGAAATCATCATCATCAAAGTAGATTTTGGGCGATGGAAATTGGTCAATAAAGCACTTGCAATGCTGAAATCGTAAGGCGGATAGATGAATTTATCTGTCCAGTTTTGAGACGGATTTAAAAATTTGGCTGCCGAAACAGAAGACTCTACGGCACGCATCGTAGAAGTACCTACCACTAATACTTGCTTACCATTCCGTTTTGCTTCATTTACCAATTCACTGGTTTTATCGCTAATCGTATAATACTCCGAATCCATACGATGTTTGGACAAATCTTCTACTTCTACAGGCGAAAATGTGCCAATACCGATATGCAAAGTAACATAACTCTGTTCAACGCCTTGTAATTCAAGCCGTTTGAGCAGTTCTCTTGTAAAATGCAAGCCCGCAGTAGGTGCAGCAACTGCCCCCAAATTTTTGGCAAATACAGTTTGATAGTCGTCTTTATCTTGCGCTTCTACCTCTCTGCGAATATAAGGGGGAATAGGCGTTTTGCCCAAGCGATGAATCACATTGAGCAAGTCATTTGTATCTCCATCAAATAAGAAACGAACCGTTCTGCCACGAGATGTAGTGTTATCTACAACTTCCGCTACAAGGTCATTGTCCCCAAAAAACAATTTATTGCCTACCCTGATTTTACGCGCAGGCTCTACAAGCACGTCCCAAAGTTTTTGTTTGGCATTTAGCTCTCTCAACAAAAAAACCTCAATACTCGCACCCGTTTTTTCCTTGTTTCCAATCAAACGAGCAGGAAAAACCTTGGTATCATTCATTATCATCACATCTCCTTCTCCAAAATACTCCAAAATGTCGGTAAACTTACGATGTTCAATGGTTTGTGTTTTACGATTGACCACCATCAAGCGACAGTTATCTCTTGGAGTTGTGGGGTGTTGTGCGATAAGCTCCTCAGGCAAATCATACGAAAATTCAGAAAGCTTCATGTATGTTAATTACAAATTGTGAAATAAGCTGTTAGAAATGAATAAACATTCATTTCAAGCTGCAAAAATACAACATCAAAAGGCGTTTGTCAATAGTTTGGGCATAAATAATTAATATAATGTATTTAAACAACACATTATAGCGTAATTTCCCATTTTTTGTGCAAAAAAGTAACCCTATTGTGCAATAATATTCCAGTAAAATGCTTTTATATACATTTTTTCACTAACTTTGCTACCCAAATATGTAAGTTTACTTAATAGTTTTTTATTAACACATCTATTTCTCTTTTTTAATGCTTCATTTTTAATTCTTAATTTAACCGTATGGAAGATTTAAGCGTGTATTATCAAATGGTGGAGGAATCTATTGCGCTACTTGGCGTAAACCCTGCTACTGTACGAACCGAAAAACCAGGTCAATGGAGTTTGCAAAAAGGCTCTGCGCCTGTGTGGGTAGATGTTTTTTGGATGGAAAACAATAATTGTGGCTATATTCAAGTGATGTCGCCCATTATCGAAGTGCCTCAAAACAATACCTTGGCTTTTTATGAAGAACTCCTACGTACAAATCACAATTTGTTTGGGGTAGGCTTCACGCAATATGATAAATGGATATATATCAAGGGCATACGAGAAGTTGATAACCTTCAAAAAGAAGAAGTTACAGCCATGCTAAATCGTGTAGGCGTATATGCAGACGATTATGACGATTTATTTAAACAAAAATACCAGGCAACTTCTTTCCGCAAGTCGGATATATAAGATAATCGTCAATGTTTAGTTCTCGCAGATTTACACAGATTTAAGCGAAAATTTGTGTAAATCTGCTTGTATTATCTGCGGAAATCAGCGAGAAAATCTCCACACCTCAATTTCGAAATATGATATTTTTTACTAAAAAACACATAATCAACCTCTTCCTTTTCATTTCTGTGCAAAGTTTTGCGCAAGAAACACGCATTTTATGGGGAAAAATAGACAGTTTGGCGCAGAAAAAAAAGGAGTTACAAGCCCAAATTATCGAAATAAATACACAAGCAGAAAGCCTGAAAATCAAACGAATACAAGCCGATATTCTCAAATATGCTTTGCCTACTTCGCCTACTGATGATGAAGTCGTGGCACATCAATGTATGACGATTGGCTACAATAAAAAGCATGAACAAGCAAATTGGGTGGCGCATATCATTTCCAAAGATATTTTGGAGGGAACGGTAGGCAGAACGAATGATTTTCGCCCCGATTCTTTGCTAAAAGTAGGCAGTGCTGTGTTAGA
This sequence comes from Bacteroidota bacterium, assembly GCA_013298365.1. Classification (GTDB taxonomy): domain Bacteria; phylum Bacteroidota; class Bacteroidia; order J057; family J057; genus JAAFHL01. Next base: position 5,707 of record JAAFHL010000277.1, read on the forward strand.
AGATTATTGGGAATCGGGATATGATAGGGGACATCTTGCGCCTTCGGCAGATTTTCGCTGGTCTATGACAGCTTTGAGCGAGTCGTATTTGTATAGCAATATGAGTCCGCAGTTGCCTGAGTTTAATCGGGAAATATGGGCAGATGTGGAGGGAATTACACGTGCTTGGGCAATCGAAAATGGAGAATTATACGTAATTACGGGATCCGTTCTAAAAAAAGGACTTCCTACCATTGGCACACAGCATAAAATCAGTATTCCCGAAGCCTATTACAAGGTTTTATTAGATTATCGTGAGCCTGTGGTCAAAGGCATCGCTTTTCTTGTCCCACACAAAGGCATGGAGCGTAATCCCACCGATTTTTTAGTTTCGATAGACAGTGTAGAAAAAGTTACAGGCATAGATTTTTTCCCAAAACTGCCCGATGAGTTAGAAAATGCCCTTGAATCGGCATTTAAACCTGAACAATGGATAAAAAAAGATTCGGTTGCGCCTGCACCTGTGATGACTTTGGAAAAAGGACAAATTTCTGCCACAAATGCCAAAAACTATGTGGGCAATCGTTGTACGGTTTGTGGAACGGTGGTTTCTACTCGTTTTTTGGCAAGTAGCAAAAGTCAATCTACTTATCTCAATTTAGATTATAACTTTCCTAATCAAGTATTTACGATTGTTATTTCGGGCGAAGACAGGGTGAATTTCCCTTATTTACCCGAAGTTTTCTTGAAAAACAAGCAAGTATGTGTGAGAGGCGAAGTTCAAAAATTCAATGGAACACCACAAATTGAAGTCAAAAATGCGAAGAAATTGAAGATTATGGAAGATGAAAAAGAATAAAATGTTTAAAGCTTATGCAAAAATCGGTTTTTCTCCATAAAAATGGGGTTGCAACCCCATTTTTATGGAGAAAAACGAG
>JAAFHL010000287.1 GCA_013298365.1 Bacteroidota bacterium
CCCCGTCCCAACTCATAATCCCATCTGCCCTATCGCCCCATGCTTTATAAAATCCGCCTACAACAACGAGTTCTTCATTATAGATTTCCATACGTCCTACTGAAGTCATAAAACCTGTAAGCGGACTACCCAAATTTTCCCAACTATGCCCATTCCATTTTGCAATATCCCATATAGTGGGGTCTGAAGTCCCATGAAAATTGCCACCTACATACAATTCCCCTTTGTAGAACTTAGCACACATAATAGTAGCACCCCAAGAAGTATCTGGTGGCGGAATAGCATAAAAATTCTGCCCATCAAATTTGGCGATATGGCGCACAGATGTATTGCCTATTTTAGTAAAACTACCAAATAGATACATAGTATCTCCTTCTACTTCCATATCATACATTTCCCCCCCCCAAAGATTTGCAGTATCTTGTCCAATAGGTATCCAGTTATTTGTCCCCCATTCTCGCTTCATCATAGGTGCTGAATGTTACAGTATCTGCAAATAAATTATTTACTTGATAATTCGTACCAGTAGTTAAAGGCGAAGGTATATATTGCGACTGTAAATTATGGGCAATACATAGTATTCCTAATATATAAATTAGCTTTTTCATGATAAAAAAGTAAAAGCAGAACAAGCAGAAAGCATATACTTTCTGCCCATTCTACAAAGTTGAAAATTATTCGATAATGAGTTTATGGTTGTGTATGCCTTCTATACTGTGGATTTGTAGGTGATACAAACCTGTGGGCAATGTGCGTATGTCAAAAGTTTGGCTTGAAACTTCGCCCAAGTTTTCATAACTTTTGACTACCTGACCTGCTGCATTGTATAAATAAACAGCGTCTATACGTGTTTTTTGAGGATTGTCAAGCCTAAAAAACTGCTTGGTAGGATTAGGAGAAATAACCATATCCGAAGGGATTTCATCTTCTGCTGCGCCAAAACGCTGACAACCTACACAGCCCTGCAAAATATTGCTAATCCCTGCGTCAAAGGGATTAAGGGGAAGCCCTATAAAATAATCAGTATTGGTATTTGGAATATTTCTACCAATGACACAACTCCCTACCGAAACAATGTGATTATCTGTAGCATCATTTGTTATCGCATTTACAGCCCCGTCTTGATAGCCATAGTAAGTAGAAAACTGCCAAATCCCGTCTAAGCCAAATTGCGCAATGAAGCCATTAATGTCAATACCTATTGCGGTGTTTTGATAGTAAGTACCTGAACGTTGTTTTAAAGGAAGTCCGGGTCCGACTGCTCCTATTGTTCCACAAACATTGAGGCTATTTCCCCCATTAATCGAAATCCCACTTACAGGCGAATAATAGGTACACCAATTCAATGCTGCATTATTGGAAAATCGAGCAACGAAGCCTCCTATATTTGTACTATTATTATATACCCCTGCACCTGCCAAGTTTGTTATTGGAAAGGGATTTGTCCCCGTAGCAAGTGAACTTGTACTACCTGCAATAAATATTTGTCCATTTTTATCTACGGCTATTCCACCAAGTTCTGCACTAACTCCCCCAAAAGGATAACCTCCAATAACAGCGCCCTCAGATGAAGCCCCTCCAAACAAAGTGGACCAAGCAAGTGCATTAGTAGCGGCATTAAATTTCATAACAAAGGCATCTTGTCCGCCAGCACTTCCTTGAAGGTAATTTCCTGCAATGAACTTAACAATCGGAAAGGAATTAGCAATATTAAAACTGGTAATAGGTCCTGAATACCCATTTGATACATTTACATTCGGGGTATTAATCGCACCATATACATACATATTATTGCTATTGTCTTTTGCAATACTATGTACACTCGCATTATTGCCTGTACCTTTGCCTAATGCGGTACACCAATCTAAAAAGTCAGTTCCCGAAAACTTAGCCATAAATGCACCTCCATGTAAAGTAAAACCTACATAATACCCAAAATTACTATAGTTTAGCGGAATAGTTGAAAGGCTAAAATTATTGCCACTTGAACCAGGGCGAAATTCTCCCCCAAGATACAAGTTATTATCACCATCTACTTCTAAGGCATTGATATAATTGTCCCCATTCCCCCCAAAATAGGTTGAGAACGTTGTTGTAGGCAAATTATTAAACTGTCCCATTTTCCCAAACTTATTCAATTTTGTCAAAACAGCATCATTATTTGCGCTTGGCACTTGCCAAGGGGTTGCATGAAAATTGCTACCTAAATTACCTGCATATCCCACAAAGTCATCACTCCAAGTCCATGAAGCGCAATACACTGCGCCATTCGGTGCAACAGCAATGCGATTGCCTACATCATCTCCTGTTCCGCCTAACATTGTACCCCATTCTACCCCTCTATTAGCATCGAATTTTGCAACAATCACATCTACTGGACTAAATCCATTTTGATATTGTCCTGGAGTTGTATTTATAGGAAAAGGATATGAATACGCATAACCTATCGCAAAGATTTCATTATTGCTATTCATTTTTACATCATAGAGGCGCATTGCATATATTTGTGTTCCCCAATACACATTCCCATAAAAATAGGGCGATGTAGGTGCAGGTTTATTATCTACATTTAGTACAATGCCATATAAGCTATTAAAGTTCCCAAAGTTAAAACCTACACTCGTTCCATTTAGGTCATAACTAAGCGTTACTGGCACTTTTACGCCACCAATCATTTGATAAGCAGTAGGTGCAGGATAGGTAATTTTGCCTGCAAGTGTTACAATATTTAGGTCGCCATTTGTACTCAAATTGATATTTGTTGCGCCATCCCAGTCGAATATGATTTGTTTTGGGTCAGCCCCTGCTGCTGCTACAAACTCATAGCTTGGTATTTCCTCATTGTGAGCAATGAGGTCAATGCCTGCGTATAAATTACGATAGGTAATCGTATTTACTACAGGTACATCTTCTAAACCATTTGTGCCTGTATGTGGCAAGTAATAATTCATTTTGCTTACCTGACTGCCTCCTGCTACCTCAACATCTGTACTGCTATTCAGAAAGCGTACATCAAGCCGCAGCATACTGTCCAAATGAGTTGAGTCTATTTTGTGAAATACATACGATACCATTTGTTCTTGAAAGTAGAAAGTTTTGTTGTCGCTGTTTGAATAAAATTGCACATCTGTGTTTGTCGAGTTGTCTGTGTTCTGTAGTTGTCCATTGTTCTGTATTATAGGAACAAAGACGGGTTCATTTTGGGCGATAACATTGCTACCCCCCCCCCCATTGCAATCATTCCGAATGTCATAGCACTCAAGGAATGTAAAAAAATGTTCTTTTTCATTGCGAAAAAAATAAGAGATGATGAAAATATTTCCAAGCGATTTAGGTTTTGTAAGGGACTAAATACTTGGCAAAAAAATAAGCAGGTATAAATACTTTGCAATGATAGAAAACCTTTTCGATATATCCAAATATATTATAACACAAAGAAGGGTTTTATAAGAAAAAATAAAAAACAACCTCATTTTTATCCTTTATTATGTTGTGTGCGAAGTTATTGTATTTTTATTATTTCAGCTAAAGCACTTTTGATTTTTGATGAGGTAAATCCTTATTCACATTTATAAACTTACCAACATTTTTTGTGTTTATCTTCAAAAATGCCGTTCTTAGTTGTTTAATTCAACACATTTCCATTTATGTATAAATTTACTTTCCTCCTGCCAATTTTTTTGCTACTGTTTTGGGCAAACAGTTTTGCGCAGTCCGATACCATTATTCGGGGTGCTTATATGAATATTGCTACAGATAGCTCTATTACGATTCTTTGGCGCACACAAGATGCTACAAACAGCGAGGTAAAAATCGGTACATCTTTGGGCAATTTCACCCACATTTTTCAAGATACAAGCCATGTTAGAGACCATTCTCTGCGTATTTCTGGACTCTTGCCCAGCACAAATTATTTCTATACAGTAGGAAAAATAGACACTGTTTTGCAACAAGGCTCTGATTATCATTTTGTTACAGCTCCTTTGCCTAATGTAAACTTGGGTAAATTACGTTTTTGGGTTACAGGCGATTTTGGCACAGGGACAGTGCAGCAGGATTCAGTTACGGCTGCTTTTGAGGTCTATAATGATACAAATGCTGTAAACGGCTGGCTGTGGCTCGGAGACAATGCGTATGATTTGGGAACAGATGCCGAGTTTCAAGCCCATAATTTCGACCATTATGTATATCAAATGCGAAAATATCCGCTGTTTCCTGCGATTGGCAACCATGAATATGCAAATGTGGGCTATCTCTCTACTTCTGCATTGACTACAAATTTCGCATATATTTGATATTCAGGCAAATAGCAATAGCGAAAAATATTATTCCTACGATTATGGCAATATTCATTTTATTTCCATAGATAGTTATGGGGCTTATAATGCGCCAGGTTCGCCGATGTACACTTGGTTGCAAAACGATTTAGCGCAGAATGCAAAAAAATGGACGATTGCCTATTTTCATCATGCACCCTATACAAAAGGCAGTCATAATAGCGATACAGGACTCGAATTGATAGATATGCGCACGAATATAGTGCCTTTGTTGGAGCGTGAAGGCGTAGATTTGGTACTAAATGGACATAGTCATATTTATGAAAGGAGCTATTTTATGAAAGGGCATTATGGTTTGGAAAATACATTTAGTCCTTTGCCTTATCCGCTCGGCAATATGGTACAAGCCCCTAATAATCAATATTATAAGAGTTCTCGTAAAGGAACAATTTATGTGGTTTGTGGTGTTTCAGGGCGCACAGGTGGCATTACGCAGCCAGGTTTTCCACACAATGCCATGCAAACTTCTTTTCCGTATGGAAATGGTTCGCTTGTGTTAGATATAAGTGATGATACTTTGCATTGCAAATACCTCACCTCTTTGGGAACAATTACAGATGAGTTTAAAATAGTGAAGCATTTTATCATGTCAGGCAATCCGATTCGGGAAGTCAGTGCTTTTTTTGATGAGGGGCAAATTTTACTGAAATGGCGTGCGCAAAATCTTTCTCCTAACACCTCTTTTGAGGTTGAACGTAGTGCAGGCGACAATCATTTTATCAAAATAGGCAGCGTTTCAGCACAAGAAGGTAATAATGACTATCTTTTTGTAGATGAACACCCCCTCAAAGGGCTTTCTTTTTACCAAATCAAACTCTTAGATGCCGATAATTATGTGTATGAGGTAAGTGATGCGATTCCTTATCTATGGGAAAATGTGGATTCTGTGGGAAATGTGAGCCTTTTGCAAAACCCGATTGTGGATAGATTGCTTTTTTATATACAAAACGAAGGCGATTTACACATTCACAATATCAATGGACAACTCATTCATCAACAACATATTGGCATTGGCGCACAGCAAATCCCTACAAATCAGTGGGAGGCAGGTATGTATTTTCTCACTTTTGTGTCAAAAGGCAGGCGAGATGTGCGGAAATTCGTGAAGATATGAGTGTCTTTTGAGCGAAAAATGCAATTATTGTGGCATTTTTGCAGAAATTGCTGTATATTTGTGGTAGAAATAAAATTCTGTTATGGCACAATACATGGTAGATATACGACTTCCCAAGGAAATCACGCCCGAATTTGCGGCATTGATTCCACGACAAAGGAAGGCAATTAATCGCTTGTTTGAACAAGGGCGAATCATCAGTTATACGCTGTCTTTGGAGAGAGCGAGATTATGGGTCGTTTGCGTGGCAGCAAACGAAGAAGAAGTATTAGCGATTTTAGCAAAATTTCCTTTGCTCAAATTTATGCGTTTTGATATATATGAACTTATGTTTCATCAAAGCATGAGTTCTTTGATGCCTGTTATTTCACTTAATTGAAATGCAAAATAAAAAGTAATTATTTAGTTTCTCGCAGATGAACGCAGATAAAGACCGCAGATTTACGCAAATTAGGACTTTTATCTGCGAGAAACTAAACGGTTACAATAAAAATAAAGTAAAATATTGCTTATTAATTTCAACATGTCTGCCATTTTTATTTTCCTTATCCCGTTAGGGATAAAATATCGGTAGAAAATAATAATTCGTTCCAAAGTCGACCAAATTTTTCGTGCTTGCACGAAAAAACGTATAAAATGGAACGTTATATTCATATTTCTACCGATATTTAGTGCCTACGGCACAGAAAAAATAACGATTCTAATTGGCAGAAATGTTGTAATTTATTAAAATTATTAAATTCTTAATTTATTCCATGACCAAGATACGCTCATTAACGTTATCTTGATTAAGCATAAAATATATAAATCCAATTTTTAAATGAAAAATCATCTCATTTTAGTTCTGCTTTTTCTCTTTGCTTCTACTACTTTTGCGCAATCCATTTTTTCTGATGCAGGAATTGTGCAAGCTTCTTTTCCCAAAAAAGAAATCAAATCGCATACCCGTTCCACGCCGCACACCTTGTCTTTTTCTTCCACAGAGCCTTTTTTTGATGATTTCACCAAAAATG
>JAAFHL010000028.1 GCA_013298365.1 Bacteroidota bacterium
TGATGAATCAAATCTATCTGTTTTGCAGCAACTTACTGAAAATGTATTGCTATTCAAAAATTCAGACGCTTCTGCATATTCGCAGTTTTTTAAATGGGTAACAGATTCTATCAAAACAAGTAGCATGGGCATAGAAAACAAGGGTTCAGGTTTTGATATGGCAAATATTGAAACAAGTACTTTGTCAAAAATTGACTTGACCAAAAATGTACCGAATCCTGCGTATATAGATGCGAATTTTGTGGTAGTTGCTGCAAAATGCCAAAATATTCGCAAACCGTATTTGATGAAATATGGCAAGGTGATTATTCCTTCCGAATTTTCGGGTTTGGGATACAATACACGTGCCTATAGATTGATTGGGGCATTTCAGGTGGACAATTCTTATTTTGAATTGTCTGATGAAAACAGCAAAGCACCGTCTAAAATTCACACAGATGAACTCATTGGTGCGCCCGCTTGCCCTTGTTGCGGCAATCAATTTGCCTTTGCGATGTGTGTCTGCGGAAATATTCATTGCATTGGTAATGAGCCTGTTAGTACTTGCCCTTGGTGTGGCAACAAAGGCAGTTATGGTGCAGCAGGCGAAGGCGGATTTGATGTAAATCGGACACAAGGATAAGTCATTCAAACATCATCATAAAAACATGGAAAAAGTAAAACAATACATTCAACAATTATTTTTGGCGAAAGGAATCCAATTTTCTGAAAAAGACGAAAGGCTATTAGAAGCGTTTTGCCAAACAGCAGAAAATAAAGAAAAAGTCTTGCAAATAATTGAAAATCAGAATTTTATTATTATGAATTGGCATAAACAAAACAAAATAAATGACATTATTCGCCAAAATGTCTCTCTTCCTAATGCGATGGTAGGCAAACCCTATAAGGCACATTTTGAGATAGAAAAATGGCAGTGGCAAGACATTGTAGTATTGAAAGTCGAAAATTTGGAAGATACAGGACTCTGTTACGATAACGAAACCCAAAGCATTACAGGCACGCCCACACAAAAAGGCGATATTTCGCTTGTGATACGTTTTCGCTTGTCAGAAGATGATACTTTTCATGACAAAAAAATGAACCTGATTGTCAATCCTGACCCTAAATCGCTGTGGCAAAATCTGCCAAGCAATGAAAATGACCTTTATTGGAAAAAAGATGATATAGGTAGAATAGACAAATTGGGGGATAAGACCTTGGTTGCTGTGTCAAAAAGAGGGAGGTCTCATGCAAATACAGGTGGTTTTCGAGAAGATGATTTTATGTATCTCCCCGCAGGCGAAAATGGTTGGAATGTCGTGGTTGTATCTGATGGCGCAGGTAGTGCAAAAATGTCGAGAGAAGGGTCAAGATTGGCGTGTGCCTTGGTTTTAACCTATTTTCGGCATGAATTTCCTTCCGTTAGTCAAGCATTAGATGCCATTTTGCAAAACTATCATGCTACGGAAAAAGATGAAGCTTCTCGTAAAAACCTCAATGCCTTTATTTTTGAGCATTTGCCCAAAGCGGTGCATGGCGTTCACAAATACCTTGGCGATTTTGCCCAAAAAGAAGGTTTTCCGCTCAAAGACTTGAATGCAACCTTGATTTTTGCCGTTTTTAAAAAATATGAATTTGGCTATGCTATCATGACTTTTGGGGTAGGCGACTGCCCGATTGCCTTGATGAATAAGGAACAAACCGAGATAAAATTGATGAATCGCTTAGATGTAGGCGAATTTGGTGGTGGTACACGTTTTATCACGATGCCCGAGATTTTTGGCGGAAAAGATTTCTACAATCGTTTTGGCTTTACGCTTGTCGAAGATTTTTCGTATTTGTTTTTGATGACAGATGGCATTTACGACCCAAAATTTGTGGTAGAAGCTAATTTGGAAAAAGTGGAAAAATGGCAGGCTTTTTTGCGGGATTTAGGCGGCGAAAATCCAGAAAATGTGGAAGTTACTTTTTCGCCCGAAAACGCAGAAATCGCTCAACAACTCTCTCAATGGATGGACTTTTGGAGTTCGGGCAATCATGACGATAGAACTTTGGCGATTATATTTTAACCTACTAATGCAAGTTTAAAAATGAGTAATATTATAACGGTAAATTCCATCATAAACAACAAAAGCTATCAATATGTAGATACAGGTGAACCCATGCGTGGCGGAATGAAAGATGTATATTTTAGCCCTGATAGGTCTTATGTGGTGGCTTTGTATCGAGATGCGCAAGATATTAATGCAAAGGAAAGGCTCAAAAAAATTGTAACTACCTATTATGACAGTTTTTTCAATAAAGTAGGGGGTGATTATTACAAAGAATTGTATTGCTGGCCCACAGATGTGATTGAATACAACAAAAAAATAGGCATTATTTGCCCTGTTTATGCCAAAAATTTCTTTTTTCAGAAAGGCTATGCGGCAAATGAGTTGATAAAAGGAAAAGAAAAAGAAGGAAAATGGTTTGCATCTGCAAAATTTCGCAATAAGCAGTTTCCTTTGCGTTTAGATGACTCGGAATTAGGGAATTGGCTGAGTTATTTTCAAATTTGTGTCAATATTTCGAGGGGCGTAAAAAGGCTTCATGCCGCAGGTTTGGCGCACTCCGATTTGTCCTACAAAAATGTATTGATAGACCCTGTGAGCAAAACGGCTGCCATCATTGACATTGATGGATTAGTTGTGCCAGGTCTTTTTGCACCTGATGTTTTGGGAACAGCCGATTTTATTGCGCCAGAAGTATTGGCTACCAAGCATTTACCTATCACAGATGCAAATCGGGTTTTGCCCAGTCGTTTGACAGATTTACATGCTTTGGCAGTAATGATTTATCTCTATCTTTTTTATCGGCATCCTCTCAAAGGCGGAAAAGTGCATGATTTAGATACAGAAAAAGATGATTTGCTTTCTATGGGAGAAAAAGCCTTGTTTATTGAACACCCGACAGACAAAAGCAATCGTCCAAAACTGAATCAAGTGAGTCCGAGAGAGTTACCTTGGGCAGATAGCAACAAAGTGCCTTACACAATTGCTGGACCTTATCTCAAAGTTTTGTTTGAACAGGCTTTTATAGATGGCTTGCACAAGCCTATCAATCGTCCACCCGCCGAAATGTGGGAACAAGCCTTGCTCAAAACCACAGATTTGATGCAGCCTTGTAGCAATGCAAGTTGTGAGCAAAAATGGTATGTTTTTGACAATAGTTCAAAACCTAAATGCCCTTTTTGTGGAACAGCGCACAAAGGCACATTGCCCGTTTTGGATTTATATTATCAATTCAAGCCTGGCGTATGGAAACCCGAAAATCATAGATTGATGGTATATCATAACCAGTATTTGTTTCAATGGCATGTCAATAGAGACGTTGTGCGCAACGAAAAACTTACCCCTGCCCAAAAAGTTCCCGTAGGGTATTTCACTTTTCACAATGGCAAATGGGTATTAGTCAATCAAAAACTCACTTCGCTCAAAGATTTGACAGAAGACAAAGAGATTCCCATAGGGACAATGTTAGAAATAACAGATGGAAAGAAGATTCTGCTTTCCAAAGAAGAAGGTGGGCATATTGTAGTGGTAACAATGGCGAATAAATAGCAAGATGATATTTTTTATTTTAATTTGATATAAAATAATGATTATCAATATATTAACGTAAATTTACATAAAAATCAAATACTTGATTTTCAAATACTTATAAATATTTGTAGTAAAAAATAGACACACTATAACTTAGCTAAAATATTCAAAAAAATATTTTGTATCCGAAGTTTTGAGAATGAATGAGTTGTGAAAATTGCAATAATTTTTTGAAAAAATATTGCGAACTTTATTTTTACAAGGGCGTATGAATCCCTCTATAAATTGATAAGTGATGGGCATTTATTAATTTATTACACATCATTCACTATTCATTCATCATTACAATGAACGATTTCTTACTTCAATTTTCGCAAGGTTTTCATGACATTGTGAACAATCCCTTAGCTGCCTTGGCGGTTATTGGTAATCTTATCATTATCGAAAGTTTGCTTTCCGTAGATAATGCGGCGGTCTTAGCTACGATGGTGATGGACTTGCCCAAAGAACAACGGGAAAAAGCTTTGCGTTACGGGATTATCGGGGCGTATGTTTTTAGGGGCTTGGCATTACTTTTTGCTTCTTTTTTAATTCAGTTTTGGTTTCTAAAACCTATCGGTGGCTTGTATCTTATCTATTTGGTATGGGACTGGTGGAAAGGGAAACAAACCGTAAACGAAAATGACGATTTTTTTGACAAAAAAGGTAACTGGCTATATCGCTCGACAGTAGGTTTATTAGGTAATTTTTGGGCAACGGTGGCTTTGGTCGAATTAATGGACGTGGCTTTCTCGATTGACAATGTATTTGCGGTAGTGGCTTTTACGCCAAACTTATTATTGATTTGGACGGGCGTATTTATCGGGATATTGGCAATGCGTTTTGTGGCACAAGGTTTTGTTCAATTGATGGAAAAATATCCGTTTTTAGAGACAGCAGCTTTTTTAGTCATTGCCATTTTAGGGCTAAAATTAATCTCATCTGTGTATGAACACTATTTGCCGACTTCAGCTATCAGTATTTTTCTGAAAAGTCATGCGGCAGATTGGGGCATTACCTTTCTGACAGTTGCGATTTTTATTGTTCCTATTCTTACTTCTTGGTTGTTTAACTTCCCAAAAAAGCAGGTAGAAATTGAAAATAAGTAATAATCAGCTATCATTTGCGTAGATTTTTGTACATAAACATCATTCAAACGCCCCATCAAGTGCTTACTTGACAGGGCGTTTTCTTAGTTAATGTAAGTTGCGAATGAAAACGATTATAACGATGTTCGTACTGCGATTCTCCAGAATCGCATAAAAAAGCAAACCATTAAGCATACATGTTTTGTTGATAGCCTGCGATTCTGGAGAATCGCAGTACGCTAAAAACAGTACGCAACTTACATTGGTTAGTACACATAAAACCTTATTCTTTTATCCATTTCAAGTGCATATCTCCTGCATTTGTATGTATAGTTAAGATGTAAATACCTGATTGTAAAGGACTAACAGGAATCGTTATTTGGCTTTCCATGCCATTCCAGTTATGTTCTGCCACTTTTTGTCCTGCGATATTTTCAATAGAAATATGCGTAGGCATCTCATTCGCATCTTTGAAGCTAATCATCAACTTATCGCTTGCAGGATTAGGTGCAAGCATTAAAGTTCCTTGTCTTCCATGTTCAATACTCAAAAGTTCTGTAATAAGCGTTGATGTTGTATTTGTTTTGATAGGTGCATTAAAATCGAAATAAATAGAAGCCGAGTTTTCAATCAAAGTACCTAAGGTCAAAGCCTGTGCAGGGCGAATACGATAACGAATATAACCATGACTTTCAGGCTCATTGCTGTTGCTATCTGGGAGCATAATATTGGCAAATGTCCATTTCAAAATCTGTCCATTTATCAATTCAAGGCTAAAATCGTGGCTTGCAACCAACATTTCAAAACTTTCTATCGCCAAATTGCTGCTCAATGTATCCATTACTACCACATCTTGCGCTGCTGCCGTTCCTGTATTTTGAAAACGAACGGTATAGTCTAAGAACTTGCCATTTGCGGCTTCTGCGGGCGTAAGGATTTCAAAAGAAACGGTTTTGTCATTCGGGTCAAATGCCCCTGTAACCATTACCGCAACAGAATCTTGGTTGTTGCTGGTATTTGCATCACCGATTATGGGTAAAACCTTTACTTTGGTGAGACTTGGCGTTCCTAATGCAATAGAAGGGGGCATATCAAAATCTATGTAAATCACGCCTGAACCACCTGGCGCAACATTTCCTACATTCCATGTCAAAACATTGGCGGTTTGCGAAGTTGCAGGTACGCTCACACTGTTAATATTGTTAAAATTGGGGTCATAGGTCATTTCTACGATGGCATTTGCTGCAAGCCCCATATTTTCATAATGAATCACATAGTTTGCCCCAAAACCTGGCGCAACATTTGTCGTAGCTACCAGCGTTATTTTCATGTCTTGTTGTGCAGGAAAAAGGAAATCATTGCCTGTATCTGTTGCCCAAGCATTTGCTACATAGCCCAACTGACTTGACGGAATAGAACCTTGTCCTTGATAATTCGGGGTAGTCATATTTACATTGAGCATAGAGTCAATCGCTGTATGAAAAATGCCATTTCCTTGGGTAAGTGTTACATTTCCAGGTTGTAGCAAAACAGGTTTGTAAGGAATTGCCAAATCACTTGCGTCCCACACATTGTTGCCATTTATGTCTGTATAAACCAATCCTTCTACATAGCCCACTGGCGTACACCAATCTACAACAACCGTATCATACACCCAACAACCATTTGTAGAAGTTGCTTGAATATATAGGGTAGAAGGTGCTGTAACAGAAAAAGAATTATTGGCAGTGCCGAAACCTGTGCCATTTCCCCCGCTCCAATAAATGTATGATAAAGTAGCATTTGTCATGCTTACTTGCAAAGTATCAAAAATGATAGGTGATACACAACCATGTACATCTGTTATATTGATAAGAGGATTGGGAAATGCTTGAACGGTATAAGTCCCATTAAAACTCATTCCATTTGGATAAAAAGAAATAGCATCATACACACCTGGCTGATTTATCAAAATACAACTGCTTATATCGGGCAAAGCTGTACCATTAAAACTCCAACTATACGTTGTGCCTGGCGGGTCTATCATTCCCATACATAAGTCTGTATTGCCATTTCCACATAAATTATTGCCAGAAATGCCCATACCACAACCCCATTGCTCTACAGGGACTGTATAAGTGCAGCCATTCGCATCTGTAAAATCTACCACACTAAAACCTATGGGACCACCGCCTGGCATAGAAAAGAAACTCATAGTTGCTGTAGCGGTTTGCCCTTGCCAGTTGATATTGATAGGAAATGCACCTCCATCAAAAATGAAAGTAATCGGGTCGCCCAAACAATACACAGGGCTTGCCAAATTCACATTAAAATTATTGACATTGACACAAGCATTGCCTGTTAAGCCATTTGCATCTGTAACCGTTAAACAGTAATTTCCTGTTGTTGTAGCGATAATGGACGCAGTCGTTGCGCCGTTGTTCCATTGATAGACAAAAGGAGCAGCTCCTCCACCTATCGAAGAAGTAATGTTCCAAGTCGAATTACAGCCATTTGGCGTGTATTGCAGCGAAACCTGAAGTTGTGCCGACAATGTGTAAGCTAAAAGCAAGTAGAAAGAAAGCAGTAAGAAACGTGTTTTCATTTGATTTGAAAATTTGATATAAGAAAAACAAAGGTAGAAATGAAAAGCATCGCTTTTATCTATTTTTAGGCAAACGCCAAAAATAGGGGCTTATCTGTGTGTATTGCGGCATGAATGGCAAAAGAGAAAAGCAAGGAAAACTTGGTCATAAGTTGTTTTTTCTGCTAATTCTTTTTTGTATGGGGTTGTAATGAATCTTTGCATGAAATGGATGCTCTTAATAGGTAAAATGATTTTTCATACATATCAAATTGTAATATAGTTGTTTGTAATTAAAATTATTCTATTTTCGTATGTTTTATTTCAGTAAGTTCATCATTTTTTTTTGAAATCTTCAACATAGTTTTTACCTTTGTATAGTAAATCGTTATGGTTTAAACGCAATAGATAAATTAAATCTTAATATAATTCCCATAAATAATTGATAGTTAATATTTTGCGAATCATTTGCAAGTATATTAATTATCATTTCTTTATAAAAAACGGCTTAAATATTAAGAATCTACACCTATTGTTAGCAAGAACATGGTTTTTCATTCAAATAAGGCATGGATATTACACAAAAACTTTGGTCGTTTTGCCATAAACTTAGACATGATGGCGTAGATGCTTCCGATTATATTGAGCAGCTTACCTACCTATTGTTCCTAAAAATGGCAGATGAAAAGCAATTATCTGTTCCTGTTGCATATAATTGGAAAGAGCTTATTAGCAAATCAAATGATGAACTAATATCGCAATTAGATGCTACTTTGCAGGCATTAAAGGGCGAAAAAGGCATTTTAGGGCAGATTTTTGCAGAACCTGTTTCTCGCATCAAAAATGCAGGAATCCTCAAAGACCTTATCAAAGAAATAGATAATATCGCTTGGACAAAGCTCAATGCTGATGTAGTGGGTTTGGCATTTGAAGAATTGATAGGGCGGGTGGCAAATGAAGGAAAAAAAGGAGCTGGGCAGTATTTTACGCCACGTCCTTTGATTAAGGCGATGGTAAATGTTATGCAACCTAATCCATTTGCAACTGACACCTACAAAATCGCAGACGTTGCTTGTGGTACATCTGGTTTTTTGACAATGGCGAGCGAATACATTGCGCAACACCATAGCAAAGCATTAACAAAACCCGAAAATCAAAGCCGTTTTGCAAAACAAACTTTTTTTGGGCAAGAATTGGTACAACGTCCTCGCCGTTTGGCTTTGATGAATTTGTTTTTGCACAACATAGATGCTTCTGAAACCGTCAAATTTGGCGATTCGATAGAAAACGACCAAATGCCGAATGACTTGGATTTGGTGTTGGCGAATCCGCCTTTTGGAAATAAAGGTGCTGCGCCCGTCAATCGTAAATTTCCTGTCAAAACCAGCGATAAACAACTCAATTTTTTGCAGTTAATTATCGAAAAACTCAAAAAAGGCGGAAAGGCGGCTGTGGTGTTGCCAGATAGTTGTTTGACAGACGACAAGGCAAAAGAGCTTTGGAAATACTATTTGGAACAGGAAGAAATCATCAACTTGCATACGATTTTAAAATTGCCGAGAGGTACATTTGCAGCGTATGCCAATGGAATTAAAGCCTGTGTATTGTTTTTTGAAAAAGGCAAAAAAACGGAAAAGGTTTGGGTATATGACAAACGAACCAATATTCAAAATATGACCAAAAAAACAAGACAACTTACGGTTGAAATGTTTGAAGATTTTGAAAAATGTTTTGCAGAAAGAACGGAAACAGAACGTTTTAAACCTTTTTCTTTTAAGCAAATACAAGAAAATTATTTTGCTTTGGATTTTAAATGGTTGCAAGATGATGTTTTGTTAGATTCTGATGAGCTACAACCGCCCAAAGACCTTATCAACTATGCTCTTGATAATTTGCAAGAAGCAATGACTAATTTGAGTGAAATTTTAGAACTATTGGATAGAAAATGAACATACCAAAACATTGGCAATATATTTCTTTTACAGAAATCCTTGATATAATAGGAGGTTCTCAACCTGCTAAAGAGGAATTTATTGCCAATTTTCAGCAAGGATATATTAGGCTTTTGCAAATTCGTGATTTTGGAGATAAGCCTGTGCCTACTTTTGTAAAAATGACGAATAAACTTAGGTTTTGCGATAAAGATGATATTCTTATTGCTCGTTATGGTGCTTCTATTGGACGAATTTTAACAGGTATGTCAGGTGCTTACAATGTTGCAATAGTAAAGGTTATTATTCCACAACCTTTGAATAAAAAATTTATATATTATTTTCTTAAATCGAATGATTTTCAACAATATATAACTTCAAATGAAAGGGCTGCAATTAATGGTTTTAATAAGGAAGACTTAAATAATTTTCAAATTCCTGTTGCACCCTTAAAAGAACAAACCGAAATAGTATCTATTTTAGATGAAATCTTTGAAAAGTTTGAAACTGCTAAAAAACAATTAGCGAAAATCCCTCGTCTTTTGGAACGTTACCGCCAATCTGTTTTAGAACGTGCTGTTTCGGGTGAATTGACGGAGGATTGGAGAGAGGAGAATAATGTGGAGTTTTTTGTAAAAGAGGATATGCTTGGGACTGTAATAGACTCAATTGATTATGGTACTTCCTCTGCATTAAATACTGATAAAAAAGGATTTCCCATAATTAGAATTCCAAATATTGGGACTTTTGTTATCAATTTACAAGATTTAAAATATGCTGAATTATCTGAAAATGAATATAGTAAAATAAAATTAGAACTTGATGATATTTTGGTAATAAGGTCTAATGGTAGTATAAAATTACTTGGTAAATCTGCTATCGTAACAGAAAAAGAGTATGATTTAGGTTTTGCGGGTTATTTACTAAGATTAAAACCAAAAAAAGAGGTGGTTATTCCAAAATTCTTAAATCTCACTATTAACTCAAATCTTATTAGAAATCAAATCGAACAATCAGAAAGGTCTGTAAGTGGTGTTAATAATATTAACGCAAGTGAAATAAAATCTCTGAAAATAAATATATTCCCCCTACCCGAACAAACCGAAATCGTGAATCGGGTAGAGAAATTATTGAAAAAAGCAGACGAAGCCGAAGCAAAATACAAGCAAGCTATGAAAATGATTGATAAATTGCAGGCATCAGTTTTGGCAATGGCTTTTCGGGGCGAACTTTCTGAACCGCAAGCGAATGACGAACCTGTTTCAGTGCTTTTAGAAAAAATCAAAATCGAAAAATCACGTTTGGAACAAGAACGCAAGGCATTGCAAAAAACTCAAAACCAAAAGAAAAGGACTATGGGAAAAATCAAAAAAGAGAAAAAATCCATTGTGGAAGTTCTCAAAAATTCTGCTGCTCCTGAATTAACAGTAGAGGAGTGTTATCGTGAATCAGGGCAAACTAACCCTGCTGCATTCTTTAAAGATTTGCGGAATAACTTGGCATCTTTGGAAGTTCTAAAAACAGAAATTAAACCTGAAGGAGAAGTAAAAATTAAACTCAAAACACAATGAAAATTCATTACACTTATATAAGAGGCTACAAAAACCTAAAAGATTTTCGCATTGATTTTAATGCGGAAAATAGGGATATTTCAACGGTTTTGGTAGGACAAAATGCTACAGGAAAGTCTAATTTCTTAGAGGCTTTGGTACATATTTTTCGTAGCCTTTATCTTTATGAAAAAACAGATTTTTTCTATGAGATAGAATACGAATGTCGGAATAAAACGGTAAAAATAATATCAAATCCTGATGTAAAAAAGCAAAATAATCGTACTCTTTATTGGGTAAATAATCTTTCTGTTACCAAGAAGCACTTTGAAGAACATAGCGGCAAGAATAGAAAGTTCAAAAATGAAGCACGAACAAATATTTTGTTTTCTGATAATGAGCAAGAAATTTTAAACTATCTTCCTGACCACATTTTTGCGTATTATTCAGGCTTGGGTAATAATAATCGTTTGGAGGGAATGTTTGACCGTTTTCAAGAACTATTTAGAAATGACCTTTTAGATGGAAAGTCCGCCAATGATAATCCTGAAATTTCATTACCTTTTTTGTTTTTCGCCAAATTGATACATAGTTATTTTGCATTGTTGTCTTTTTTTGCTTACGAAAATGAAGACGCAAACAAGGCAAAGACTTTTTTGAAAGACACAATCAAAATTCAAGAACTAGATTCATTGTTATTTGTCATACGTCAAAAATTAAAAGGTTCGCCTAATTTTCCTGAACATACTGAAGCTAATCCAAAGTTTTGGAATGCAAGAGGTGAAGTTGCCAAGTTTTTGGATAGGTTGTATGACATATCCTTAGCACCGATGCGGGGAGATATAAAAATACGACTGGGCGAATTTGATAATCCCACCAAAAAAGCCTTGTATCTATATTTACCGAATATCAAAGATTTAGAAAATTTAGCTTCTTCTTACAAAGATGAAGCCGATTTTTTCAAATATTTGAATAGTATGTATATGTCGGATTTGCTTCATGAAATCCAAGTATTTTTGAAAAAACCCGATTCTGATGATGATTTATCTTTTAAAGATTTGAGTGAAGGCGAACAACAGTTATTAGTTGTTTTGGGATTATTGCGTTTTTTCAGACAAAAAGAATGTTTATTCCTACTTGACGAACCCGACACGCATTTAAACCCTATGTGGAAATATCATTATTTGTACTATTTGCGAGAAATTGCAGGACAATCGCTCAAAAGTCAAATCTTGATGACTTCTCACGAGGCGTTGGTAGTGAATGGTTTGAAAAAAGAAAGCATCAAAATTTTCAAACGGGATTCAAAAGGGGAAATTATTACACAAAGCCCCGAAAAAGATATGATTGGTTTGGGAATGGAAGAAATCTTGACAAGTGATACTTTTGGATTAACGACTACTTTGGATAGGGAAACCTACAAAAAAGTTCTGCGCAAACGTGAAATTTATGCAGATTTGAGAAAACAACTTTCTGATGAGGAAAGGAAAGAGTTGCAAAAAGAAGTAAGAGAAATCGAAGATTATTTAGAACAATTCGGACTGTAAATGCTATGATACACATTGAACTACAACCTGAAAAAAAACCTGCACAAAATTGGTTCGATTTAGTGCAAGTCTATGATACTGCTTTGAAAAATCAGGATAGCATTACTATAACAGTAATGACACCTACTTTAGAAGGAAGGAAAAAGCGTGAAGATA
This sequence comes from Bacteroidota bacterium, assembly GCA_013298365.1. GTDB lineage: Bacteria > Bacteroidota > Bacteroidia > J057 > J057 > JAAFHL01. The sequence goes on from JAAFHL010000028.1 coordinate 12,435, forward strand.
AAACGCTTGATTTATCTACTCCAGCGGGAAGGAATGAATTATATGAAAAGAAAAAAGATTTATGGAATGACAATGACGTAGAACTCAAAGAAATTTTTTTTGAGTCTAATAACATTGTTGGTAGTAAGTGTTGGTTTTCAGAAAGCGATTCTGAAGGTGCGGAACTTGAAATAGAGCATTTTCGCCCTAAAAAAAAGGTTAATCCTCTTGATTATGTAAAAGATGTGGGTATCTCGAAGCAACTTTGGGAGTTTTTAGGTAAAATAATAGATGCTCAAATCAAAAGAGTAGAAGGCTATTATTGGCTTACTTACGATTGGACAAATTATAAATTGTCTTGTAAAATTACGAATACAAGAAAGGGTAATTATTTTCCATTGTTACCAAGCTCAAAACCTGCTACCCGATACGGAGAAGAAGTTAATGAAAAGCCTGTTTTGCTAAATCCTTGTATCAAGGAAGAAGCAGAACTGATTATTTTTGAAAAGCGTAAAGGCAAAACCACTGAAGATGAAAGTGGTAATAAAATACATATAGAAGAAGTATATGCTGTTCCTGTGGTAAATAATCCAGAAATTAGCGGAATAATTGACAGTGATATAGTATTAAGTGAGGAAGAGAAAGTAAATTTGCTTAGGGCTATTGTGTCAATATGGGTTTATAAACTTAATGACATGAAGAAAATAAAAACAAGCCGAGCAGAAATTTGGAATACAACCAAAGAAAATTTAGACGAAATTATTATAAGCAATTTACCAATTAGTAGCAAACCATTTCAAAATATTAAAAAAATGACACACAAAACAGCAAAGCATTGTGGCGTTGCTCGTCAAGTAGTAAAGGAATATTGGTTAAGCGGGCGAATTACAGAAGAACAATACAAAAACTGTTTTTCTCCGCCGTTGCCATAGACTGCCTACGCCAGCATCAAAAAAATTATCAGTGGTTAGGCAAAAATTTTACCAGACTATCGAAATAAATGAATACGAAAAGTTACCCTTCCCCAATGGATTTGAATTAAAGCAGGAAAAAATGGTACTTTTTGATTTTTGCTTTATAAATACCCCTCGTCAAAAATAACAAACAGCATCAAAAAATATTTTTTCTACAAAACATTCTCCCTACCTTTGCACTTCAAAATAAGACAAATACAATGGAAAATAGATTAGACAAATTAGCCCGCAAAAATGCGGAGGCAATGCTGGGTGGCGGGCAAAAGCGCATTGATGCACAGCACAAAAAGGGTAAACTTACGGCTCGTGAAAGGGTCGAAATTCTCTTAGATGAGGGGAGTTTTGAGGAAATCGGGCGTTTTGTAACGCATCGCTCGCATGAATTTGGCTTAGAAGAAGAAAAATATTTGGGCGATGGCGTGGTTACGGGCTATGGCAAAGTAAACGGACGTTTAGTCTATGTATTTAGCCAAGATTTTACCGTTTTTGGTGGCTCACTTTCCGAAACTTTTGCCGAAAAAATCTGTAAAATTATGGATTTGGCGATGAAAAATGGCGTACCTGTCATTGGCTTAAATGATTCGGGCGGTGCAAGGATTCAAGAAGGTGTGGTTTCTTTGGGTGGTTATGCCGATATTTTTTACAGAAATGTGAGAGCTTCGGGCGTGATTCCCCAAATTTCTGCCATTATGGGACCTTGTGCAGGCGGTGCGGTGTATAGCCCTGCCATCACCGACTTTGTGATGATGGTCGAAAATTCTTCTTACATGTTTGTTACAGGACCTAATGTGGTAAAAACAGTAACGCATGAAGAAGTAACCTCTGAAGAATTGGGTGGCGCACACACACATGCAAGCAAAAGTGGGGTTACACATTTTACTTGTGCAAATGAGGTGGTTTGTATCGAAAATATCAAAAAACTGCTTTCCTATATTCCCCAAAACTGCGAAGATGAAGTGCCTTTTGCGGCATGTGAACAAGATGCAGATGCACTCGTTGCGGGACTGAATGATATTGTTCCCGAAAATCCGAATCAGCCTTATAATATGAAAGAAGTGATAGAAATGGTGGCTGATACCGATTCTTTTTTGGAGGTGCATAAAGATTTTGCAGAAAATATTGTGGTAGGTTTTGCCCGTTTGCAAGGCAGAAGCATTGGCATTGTCGCAAATCAGCCTGCGGTTTTGGCAGGGGTTTTAGACATAAATGCCTCTACAAAAGCGGCTCGTTTTGTGCGTTTTTGCGATTGTTTCAACATTCCTTTGTTGGTATTTGAAGATGTACCTGGTTTTTTGCCTGGTACAGACCAAGAATGGAGAGGTATTATCACAAATGGTGCAAAGTTGCTATATGCTTTTTCCGAAGCAACTGTACCTCGTATTACCGTTATCACTCGCAAGGCTTATGGCGGTGCGTATGACGTAATGAACTCCAAACACATTGGCGCAGACATGAATTTTGCTTGGCCTACTGCCGAAATTGCTGTAATGGGCGCAAAAGGAGCTGCGGAAATTATCTTCAAAAAAGAAATTTCTACCGCAGAAAATCCCGAAGCCAAATTGCAAGAAAAAGTAGATGAATATACTCGAAAATTTGCCAATCCGTATCGTGCGGCAAACAGAGGTTTTATAGATGAAGTGATTTCGCCAGATACAACTCGCCGCAAATTGATTCGTGCATTTGAAGTCTTGGAATCAAAAGCCGATAAATTGCCCAAAAAGAAGCATGGGAATATTCCTTTGTAACAGCAAAATAAATAGCTTTCCCATTTTTGTACGAAAATTCGTATTTTGGGAAAATAGCATCAATTTTTCACAAACAAAACGGCTTATTCTGCGCAAAATAGCCTATTTTAAGCCCAAAAAATATTTTTTTCGCCAAATTGCTGTTTTGGTACGCAAATTGAATTAGACTATACAGCAAGAGGATGGAATTTTCGTTTTATCGTAATGCGGTATGAAGATGTTGATATTTTCATACCGCAATTTTTTTTGCCCAAAAAACAAACGGGCTTGTAGTTTATTCCATAATATGCCCTACATTTGTATTTAACATTCATTCCAATTTTTTTCTATGTTCGATTTTGCAGCAGGCGAAACCCTTTTATTTGATAAGCCCAAAGGCTGGTCATCTTTCGATTTGGTTAAAAAAGTGCGTAATATGATTCATTTCAAAAAAATAGGTCATGCTGGCACATTAGACCCCTTAGCCACAGGTCTTATGATTTTGTGTACAGGCAAACACACCAAAACCATAGATACTGTTCAGGCAAAAGAAAAGGAATATGAAGCGGTCTTTCGCTTGGGTGCAACTACGCAATCGTATGATTGTGAACACCCTGAAGAAAATGTCAAAGATACTTCACATCTTACGGAAGCCATTATTGCAGAAGCGATGAAGGATTTTGAGGGCGAAATACAGCAAATTCCGCCTATTTTTTCGGCGGTACAAGTAGATGGCAAAAGAGCTTACGCATTGGCAAGAAAAGGAAAAGAGGTAATTCTCACGCCTCGAACGGTTCATATTTATGCCTATAAAATCATAGATTACATTTCTCCTGCACATTTTACCGTACATATTCGTTGCAGCAAAGGCACATATATTCGCTCGCTTGCATACGATTTGGGACAAAAATTGGGCGTAGGCGGTTATCTTTTAGATTTGAAACGTACCAAAATAGGCAATTTTGACCTCAAAGATGCTTGGACTATGGAGACATTTAAGGAAGAATTGGCAAAAATAGCTCCTCCCCAAAGCCTTTAAAATAGAACGAGGATAAAAGTGCTAATTTGCGTTCATCTGCGTTTTTCATCTGCATTCATCTGCGAGAAACTAAATCGTTACACTAAATTATGCTTCTTCATCGTGCCAAAATTGTCAATGACCCCGTACATGGTTTTATCGAAATTCCAGAGGGCATCATTCTATCCGTCATTGATCACCCCGCATTTCAACGCCTAAGACGCATTCGGCAGTTGGGGCTAAGCACTTTTGTCTATCCTGGTGCGATGCACACCCGTTTTCTGCACGCACTTGGCGCAATGCACCTCATGAAACAAACCTTAGATGTGTTTCGTAGCAAGCAAATTCCCATTTCTGACGAAGAATATGAAGCGGCTTTGTGCGCCATTTTGCTACACGACATAGGGCATGGACCGTTTTCGCATGGTTTAGAGCATGAAATTATCCGAAATTTGCACCATGAGGAAATGAGTATTGCGCTTATGCACTACCTCAATGATGTATTTGAGGGCAAACTTTCCATGGCAATTGCCATTTTTGAAGGGAAATATCCTCGCCCATTTTTTCATCAACTCGTTTCGGGGCAGTTAGATATGGACAGAATGGACTATTTGATGCGAGATAGCTTTTTTACGGGTGTGGTAGAAGGCGTTGTGGGCGCAGATAGAATTATCAAAACCTTGAATGTCTATGAAGAAAAATTGGTGATAGAATCGAAGGGGATTCTTTCCATCGAAAATTTCATTGTGGCGAGACGTTTGATGTATTGGCAAGTGTATTTGCATAAGGCGGCCCTTTCTGCCGAAAAAATGATGGTAATGATACTTCGCAGAGCCAGAATTTTGGTAGAAAATGGGGAAGATATTTTCTTGGGAGAAATGTTAGGCTATTTTTTCCGCAATCCTGTTTCTGCCAATACTTTGACTGATGAGGTACTGCAAAAATTTATGCTATTAGATGATAGTGATATTACGTATAGTCTCAAACAATGGCAATTTTCTACGGACAGAGTGCTTTCTACCCTTTGCAAGCGATTACTTAACCGAGAATTATTAAAAGTACAACTGCAAAATGAGCCTTTTTTACCTGAAATGGTGGCAGCAAAAAAGAAAACTTTCTGCGAAGAAACAGGTTTTTCGCCCGAAGATGCGGAATATTTTGTGTTTTCGGGGCGCATTTCCAATCAAGCCTACGACAAAGGCAGCGATGAACCTATTTTAATTTGGTACAAAAACAATGAAATCAAAGACTTGGTGCAGGCTTCTGACATGCAAAATGTGCAGGCTTTGTCGCAAGAAGTGGTGAAATATTATCTTTGTGGGGTGTAAATCCCAAAAAGATTGCCGATTTTAGCGCAAAGCCGCAAAGAAACGCAAAGGAAAAAAGAAGCAGTAAAAAATGAGCATTTTTGCAATTATCTAATTCCTTTTTTTTGCTCTGTAGCCACAAAGTTTTTCAAGTAAAAAGGCTCAAAACTTACCAAATCTTCAAATGCTTGGTTTTGAAAAGCCTGAAATAAAGGATTTCCCACAAATTGAGCGGAAGACAGAATATGGGGAAGGATAATCGCATTTGGCGAAAAAGCCAAAGTATCAGCACATTTTGCTGCGCCATCGCCTACAAATAAGACTTTCTGTTTTGCTAATATTTCCTCAAAATGTTTTTCGCCAATAATCTCGGCTTTTGTAGGGATTTTTTCTACCATATTTTCATCAAAAAAAGCACAATAAACTTCCATACGCCGAGCATCTATCATGGGGCAAATCCATGCGCCCATCGCTTGTGCAATGGCTTGCACACCATAGCCCAAAGTTGCCAGACTTCCTAAGGAAAGCAAAGGCTTGTCCAATGCCATACATAAACCTTTTGCAGTAGAAACGCCTACCCGCAAGCCTGTGTAAGAACCTGGACCTTTGCTCACACCAATCGCATCTAAGCTATTAGGGCTGACTTCCATATCTTGCAACAAGGTTTTAATCATGGCAGTAAGCAAACGAGAATGGGTTTTCGCTTTTCGATAGTCTATGCAGCCCAGCAATTTTTCGTTTTCAAATAAAGCAACGCTACCAATTTCGGTGGCACTTTCTATATAAAGTAGATATGACATGTTTTTGTTTCTCGCAGATTAGCGCAGATGCAAAGACGCAGATGAACGCAGATGTGGATAGGCTGCAAAAATAACAGAAAATCGCCTCATATTTGACTATGAGACGATTTTTATTTGTAGTTGAGTCGAACTTTCACGTTCAATTACCTTGCAACCATTTCGTTTGCGTTTACATTGCTTGATTTAGGAAAACGAATTTCATACGTTTTTCCTTTTTTCGCAGCTAAATGATTGGAAATAAGCCAAGGGTTCATCATTTTCAATTCTTTGATAGTAGCATTGTGTTCTTTGGCAAAATCAGCCAAATTGTCTATATCATGGTTTACTTTCACAATATAGCAAGGAATAGGTGCTGATTTGTCTTTAGAATTCAGTTTTATGCCGTATTCGCTTGGGTTTTCCATCAAAGCCTTAAACGCAACGATTCTGTAAAGATAATGCCCTGTTTCAGCGTTAAGATTGAGGTCATAATAATTACGAGTACCTTGACGAGAAACAGCGTTTAATACACCTCCTGCGCCCATATTGTAGGCTGCTGCGGAAAGGGTCCAATCATGGAGCATTTTGTTTACTGTTTTGAAATACTTACAAGCCGCCAAAGTTGCTTTCATGGGGTGCAATCTTTCATCTACGGTAGCACTGATTTCTAAACCCGAATTAACTGCTGCATCAGGCATAAACTGCCAAAAACCTTTTGCGCCACGAGGAGAGGTTAAATTTGCCAAGCCACTTTCGGCTACAGCTACATAGAAAATGTCGGGGTGCAAGCCATTTTCTTTGAGGATTCGCATCATTTCACCCTTGTAGCGATGACTCAACTGAATGGTAGCAGCAAGGGAACTACGTCCTTTTTTCTGCTTATTAAGTTCGTGCATGAACTTACTTTTTACCATTTCATTGTCTAATGGCACATTTTCCCCACAAAAAGAAAAACCATTTTCCGCTTTTTGATTCCCTTCTTCTTTCGTTGAAGTGTCTTCTTTTGGCGTATTTACCTCTACAACTTCATCTTTGTAGATGGTTTTCTTTGCCTTTTTGTTAGGCGTTTTTTCGGTCTTTTTTTCATCATTTTTCTTCACTACATCGGCTTTTGGCGTAGTAGGAATGACCGCAATGACGTTTTGTTTACAGTCGGTTTCGATTAGAGAAGTAAGAGCAGGTACTACAGGCGTTTGTGCATTTGTATGCAATTCCTCAGATAACGTTCTCACATTTGCAGTCGCATAACGCAGTTGTGAAAGGCTTTCTTGTTTTTGATATGCAGGTTGCAATACCATAAACAATCCACCTACGGCAAATAAAGAAGGCACAAAGATGTACGATAGTTTTGAAAACATAAATACTAATATTTTGAACGCATTGTCAAGGCAAATAACTGAAAAGCAGTTTTTTGAAAATGATATAGTTTTCGTTAAAACGATAAAGATTGTGGCATGTAATTGCTATTCAGATGTATTATTCCTGCAAGCCACGCAACTTATCGTAATATCAACTATACCCCATTAACAAATTATTCAGGTTGAACTAATGACAGGAAAGACATCTGAGTAACATAAGCGAAACACAAGGTTTCGAGTATGTTGTATTCAGAAGCAAGCAAATGGTATCATTTTGGCTTTTTCGCTGTCAAAAATTGGGTTGAATCAAATTTGACTTATAGAACTGCGAGAGGTATTCGACCACTTCATCTGCGGTATCTACCACGACAAACAAATCCAAATCCTGTGGGGAGATATTCTTTTCTTGAGCGAGTACAACGTCTTTTATCCATTGTATTAAGCCACCCCAAAATGCAGAACCCACCAAAATCACAGGAAATTTATCTATTTTGAGTGTTTGAATCAAGGTTAAAGCCTCAAACATTTCATCTAAAGTTCCTAAACCACCAGGCAAGACAATAAATGCTTGCGCATATTTGACAAACATCACTTTTCTGACAAAAAAGTAGTTAAAATCAATGTCTTTATCTTGGTCTATATAAGGGTTTGAGTGTTGCTCAAACGGTAAGTCAATATTTAATCCTACAGAAGCTGCCCCATTGCCATGCGCACCTTTATTTCCTGCCTCCATAATGCCAGGTCCGCCCCCTGTGATTACGCCAAATCCTAATCCACTTACTTTGAAGGCAATTTCTTCTGCTAATAAATAATAAGGGCTATCCGGCTTTGTGCGTGCTGAGCCAAATATCGAAACACAAGGACCAATTTTGGAGAGTTTTTCAAAACCTTCGACAAATTCCGCCATGATTCTAAACACCGACCAGGAGTCTTTTCCACTTCTTTTTTTCCACGCTTCTAGTCTATCGGAAAAATATGCAGCATTGAAATAATCCATTTTTTTGATATTTTATTTTTCTTTTGAATATTTATTTCCTACTAAAGTTAAGCCTATTTTTATCAGTAGAGAAGACAAAGTTAGTAATAATGATTGAATTATGAAAAAAATAGGCGAAAAGTTTTCCACATAATTGGTAAATCGTGCCAAAACCACATTTTTACAAGACATTTTCATGTAGATATTTTTGATTTTGCTTCATAAAAATGGAAAAAATAAGCCTTTGAAAGACTTTTGTTTTTTCTTAAAAAAGATAGATATTTCTATTATTAAATCTTTTAATTCTTAAAACTATTAAAAAAGGGAGACGAATACAGTCTCTCTTTTCATTCATCTTAATTCTACTTTGTCAGGTTAAAAAATAAATGATTAACTCACTATGTGTGTCATTGCGAGCTGAAAAATTTGTGTTTTTCGTAGCGGAGCGAAGAAGGAACACAAATTTTTCAGCGAAGCAATCCTACTTTGCTTGACGAGTAGCACTTGAAAATCCTATCCGACAAGCATCGTAGGATTACTTTACCTCTTTTTTGTACAAATTTATCCGCTTTGCTACGAAATTTGTACAAAAAAGAGGCTCGCAATGACACCGAAATTCAACTTGACAAAGTAGAATTAATAAGCTATTCTATTATTTATTACTAAAAATCATATCTTACTGTCGCAGAAAT
>JAAFHL010000279.1 GCA_013298365.1 Bacteroidota bacterium
ATTACTAATAATAATGCTTAGTAGTCCATTTGTATTTGGATATATCAAGAAAGAATCAATCGTAATTCCATCAGGATTTAATACGTCAAATGTTAAACCATTTCCACTTGCAAAGGTGGTACTAAAACCACTACCCATTGAATTAGCCGTAGCCCCAACATTGAATTGCACTTTACTTTTTCCAATTACATAATAAGTAGCTGTTGATGTCAGATAAGGTGTTACAAAAGAGTCATTTACTGCCAACAAATTTCCTCCTACTGGGGCATCATACCAGAAATAATCTACACCAGGGAAATTGCCTGTTGCTGTTATCAATAGGGAATCAGGGAAACAAGTTACAGGACTGTTTGTGATAGGAGTTAAGGGTGTAGGTGATACACTTATCGCAAAATAAGACGTATCATTAAACGCCAAACTATCCAAAGGACTTGATGTGTAAGACTTAATATAATACATACCTGGGGTATTAATATTAAGGTTACCCAAGCCCAAAGTAGCTGTACTTGCAACGGGTATAATAGCTGTATAAGTACCCGAGAAAGTAGTAGTGATAGCACCTGTAACTTCTGCTACTACCTGAATATTAGCCTGTGGTTGTGCGCCAAAGTTTTCAATTACTACCTCTAAAGGAACGGTTCCGCCAGAACAAATGCTTGTAGGTGTATTTGCCCCTAAAGCCGAAACACCCAAATCATAATCGGGTTTTTCATAAATAAATACATTGTCAAAGGCAAAACCATTGAAATTGACAGAGCCATCAGAAGAGAACGCAAAGCGCAAACGCACGCCTGGCTGTCCACCAAGTCCTGTGAGGTCATGTTTTGCAATCACCCACCCAGGACTATTTGTTCCATTCCACGCCTCATTATTTGGGTTAAAAGGTGCACCAGGAGAAGTTATTTGGTTTTGAATATTATACCAATTCACAGGGTCGAGGTATGCACCTACGTTTTGCCAAGTAGCCCCATTATCTATCGTAGATTGTAAAACTGCGCCGTCCCAGTTATTTTCAGAGTTCCACCAAATAGCGAGTTCAATCACAGGTGCGCCTAAGCTACTCATATCATAGCAAGGACTTATCACAAAAGACTGCTCATTGCTGTTGTTATTTCCAGTAAGATTTGTGGTCCATACATTAGGGGAAGAATAAGGACTATTGATGGTTGTAGCAGCAGGTGATCCCCATTGCCACGAGCTATTTGTACCACCTGAAGACCAGCCTCCACTGTTTGTATCAAACTCCTCTAAGTATGGATAGGTAGAAATCGTAGGAATACTTTGCAAAGTAAACGAAACAGAGTCATTTAGGAGAAAACCATCTCCTAGCAGACTTGTCCAAGCATCTATGGTATAGAAACCAGGAATAGATAGGTCTGCTGTTGCTGCGAATACGTATGAAACGGTAGCACCTGGTGCAATCGTAAGATTTGCGGTTTCCGTTACAACTGTGCCGCCATTTACGCTAAAAGAAACATCAGGATTTACTTGTGGATTCGTTCCGTAGTTGGTAATATTCACAATTATAGGCGTATTTGCAGTAAGTCCACAGCCAGAAGATAGACCTACAATCGCAGAAGCTCCTAAATCGTCAGGAGAAGGCGCACCAACAATGACGGTGTAATCCTCACACTCACCAAAAGAGGCTGTTGGAATACAGAAGTCGGTAGCAGTAGGTACTGTTGCAAAACGACAAAGCACACGCATACGAGTAGCACCAGGAAACGCACCTGCAGGAACATTTATCGTACCCGTTTGTGGTGTAGTTGTAGCATTTACCGATTGAAAGACCAACTCTCCAGGGTCTGCGAAACTAAAATTTTGGTTAAAATCAATCCATACGGCAAAACCTTGAGACCAGCTTGTGCCAGGAGTAAGCGTAATATTATACGAATTACCTGGCAAAACCGAAGTACTCATCATAGTGTAATCAGAGTAGTTATTCGTACCCGGATTCGCACAACCCGTTGATTGATTGTTTATAGAGCCGAATAGCACCCCATTGATAAAGTCATTGCTTGTACAAGCAAAGCTATACGTAGGTAAGCAATATTGAGCGTGTAAGATACCTAAAAACAACCATCCCATGAGCAAGGAAGTAAGTAGTTTTTTCATAAATAGAAAATCAAATTGTTGATTGTGAATAAACTAAGTTTATATTAAATGAAATTATATACGTTCTGGAAATTCGTTGCAAGTTACATATTTATTTTGAAATAATACAAAGTCTTTTTTTACTTACTACATGAATTAGCTATTTTATGCAAAATAGTTTCTTCGGTATTTATCCTTTTTTGAACATTTTCGTTAAAAGCTGTGTTTTAGTAAATTGATATGTTTTGACCAAAAATGTTTATCTATCATTTGTATTATGAAAAAAAGTAGTTTCGTTGTCTTTGTTACGCTCCTATTCACGCTAATACTCATCTCTTGCGAACGAGAAATCACCGTAAATCTCCCAGAAACTGAACATCAAATTGTGGTAGAAGGATATATAGAAAGTGATACCATTCCGATTGTCATACTTTCCAAAAATATTCCGTATTTTAGTGAATTAGACTTCACTCAATTGTCTCGCCTTTTTTTGAAAGGGGCAAAAGTTACCGTCATAAACGAAACAGACCGTGACACCGTTGCTTTACAAGAATATACGATTCCTTCAGATACCTTCGCATTCACCTTTTACACTGTCCCCAATATTTTCGACCCCAATGCGTTTAGTGGAAAGATTGGCAAAACCTATCGCTTAAATATCGAAGTAGAGGGCAAGACATTAACAGCAGTTACCACAATTCCTGAGCCTGTGGCAATAGACTCTATCGTTTTTCTCAAAGTAGATAGTTTAAATACGCCTTTCCCCCCAAAAAATAGAGATAGTTTATATCGTATGGAAGCCTATTTTAGAGACCCCGCAGGCGAAAAGAATTATTATAGCTACTGGACTTCTCGTGCTTCTGCAGACATCAATACCTATTCTCAGCAAAATGGAAACTTTTTCTATTTAGCCTTATTTGATGGAAATTATGTACCTCGTTTTTGGGTGCAAGGTGCTCGTATTGAGGGAGATACGCTGCCCAAAAACGCCCGTTTTTTCCAATTAGGAGACACCATAAATCTGAAATGGGGCGCAGTAGATGAAGCACAATATGATTTTTGGGATACCTATAATAGCAATGTGCAAGGTGGCGGACCATTTAGCCCACCTGTAATTGTGAAAAGTAATATTAAAGGCGGACTAGGGGTATGGGCTGGCACAGGTTTAAAATATTATACCCGAATGGTGGTAAAAAAAGACGGGGTATATCGCTTTTAACCCCTGTAAACCGCTTTATTTCATACATTTATAATGTGGATAATTTTTTTTGGTAACTACATAAAAGGTAGTTACCTTTGTGTAGTATTGTACATTACTACTATTCATTCAAACATTCTTTTCAGTTTTCCGTAGGAAACCTTACCAATATATGTTCTTTGGCAAAATTTTTGCCTACTTATAATTAATATTTTACACGATGCAGAAACAAACACTTATTTTCGCTAGCTTGCTTTCTCTTGCAGTTGCTACCCCCATTTTTGCGCAAACTATGCAACAAAAAGTAAGCAACTGGTATTGGCAAGAACGCTTTGTCGTAGCCGATGCTAATGAAGATGCTTTATTGGAAAAAGCCGAATTAGGAAAATTTGCTACCGAATTTTCTTACTACTTAGAAGCCAAAAATTTCCAACTCAGTGACGAAAACCATGATGGTTTTTTGTCTTATCAAGAAATGTTGAGCCGAAAAGAGGCTGAAGCGAATTATCGTATTTCCATGGAAAGTCGCCAAATTCGTAGCTTAGAAGCGGCAAATCAGGGACTTGCAAACGCAGATGTACAGTTTTTGAAAAACAACTCTGTACTTACCATGACGCTTTTTAGCAACTTCACTTGGATGATGCAACACGCAGACTTAGCAGAAAAATTGTATTCAGACAAACTTTGGATGGCAACACACACTTCGGTAAGCAATGCCCTACATCACAATTTGTGCTGGATGGCAAGCAATCCCAAATCCGCAAAGGTAATTTATGAGGCACAAAAAAGTGCGTCTCCTGAATTATTAGGCTGGAGAGCAGACCATTTAAAATTTATCCGCCAAAATCCTGCCTTGGAAACACACTATCAATTAGAAGGTTTTCAGGCAATAATTAAGGTAGGAAAAAAATAAACAACAAGGCATAATACAAAAAAAACGGTAGTGAAAGCTACCGTTTTTTTTTGCGTTAAAATGAGAGACAATCCTTATTATTTGACAAATTCCCTCAGTACCTGCAAGTGTTAAGCCGCAGGCGGCACTTGCAGGTATCAATAATCTGCAGTCTCTGACTGCAACCCCTACATCAAACAATCTACCTCCAACAGCCCCTTCCCACCTGCATAATCTATTGCACTACTATACCGATAATACTGCGATTCTGTTACGATTCCTGCTGCAACAGGATTTCGATGAATATATTGCAGTTTTTGGAGAATAAATTTAGGACTAATCAATTCCAAAGGATGGTTATCTTGTTGCCAAAATTGATATTTCTTATTATTGGGGTTTCGCTCTCCCGCAGACCGAAATAACCACAACATCCACCCTTTTCTACTTTCATTGCTTTCTTCTATTGCTTTGGTAATTTGAGCAGAAGTGAATTTTTTCATATCTCGCATGATTTCATGTAAGTCTGCTGTTCCATTTTTGGCAATAATCAGGTGTAGATGATTAGACATTATGCACCACGCATGAATTACTAAACCTTTTTCTTTTTGACAAAATCTAAGGCTCTCTACCACGATTTCTGGATATTCTTTGCGTGTGAATACATCTACCCATTCCACAACAGCAAATGTTATGAAATATACGCCCTCTGGATTGTGAAATTTGTAGCTTGATGCCATTTTGATATTTTTTTTCAAAGGTAAAAAGATTTGCTAAAGTCTGCAAATTTTGGGGGGAAGCGTTAGAGGGAGTGTTGCAGTCAGAGACTGCATTTTATTTATACCTGCAAGTCACGCCTCCGGCTAAGACTTGCAGGTACTGGGGGTTTTGTTGTTTGCATAGTGTTGTTTGTGAGTGTGTTATGTAATCGGACGATTGGTTGTAGGCTGGCACAAGCAGATGCTTGCGCCAGCGTGGGAAATATTAGTTAGGCCATCCTGATTTTTGCCAACTATCAACTTCTATTGAGAACCCTATCCACCAAATTATGAAATATAATATTAACAGCCCTATTTGTATATAAAATATATTATTATGCTGTTTTTCCATTATTGTAATTATTAAGATATAGATAGCTAATACAATACTACAAATTAATAATGCAACCGTAATCAAATTGACGATATTAACATTAGTGTACAAATTACTACTGGAATAATTTATTAAATTACTATGCAAGATTGCCATATAAAGAAACATCAATATCAATATTAGTTCATAAAAAAATATCAATATCTTTTTCATAAATCGAATAATGAGTTAATAAATGCTCTTAATAGATGCTTTGCAGCGTCATTACTCAATAATGGATGTTTACTCATTGATGCTCCCCCACCCATTCCTTTTCCTCTATCGGCAGTAATTACAAAAACAGCAGCATCTGAAACATCTTCAGAATATTCGTTAATCCATGTTTCTAGGTTATTATTACTGACCAATAAATTAAGGATTTGCATGAATAAACTTGCTCTATTCTGATATGTGTTTAAGGTAATATAATAATCTTGAAATAGCTCCGAGATAGTTTTATTACTATTTGCAGGAATATTACCCATTACTAATCCATCTATATTTGCCAATAAATCAGATGGACTGCTGTTATTTGCGATAGAATTCATCCATTCATAAGATATTTTTGATAAAAAGCGTTCAATTGCTTCTTTTTGAACTTTACTATGATTTACTTTTTCAGAGGCATATGGCGATGAGTCATTTCCTGATTGTAGTTCAAAACTTGCTTGTGCTAAAAGTTGAGTTTCTAAGTCGCAATAACTTAAATAAACTCCAGCTAATACGCTTCCTAAATCTCCCACCCATGTAGCTGCATCACGTGAATTTCGCACGCTTATCCAAGGAATAGGAACTTCAAGAGGTGCATTATGCTGCATAGCATCCATTCCTGCAAAAATATGTCCTACATCAATAACACTATTGTCGGGTAGTTTAACAATTCTACTATCCTTTAAGCAATTTTTATGGGTATTACCTATTTGACAAGGAACATTTTCTGTGCCAGGGACAAGTCGGGTGTTCCAGTTTTCGCTATCATAATACACTTTCCTAAATTGTGTTATCATATTTTGTGTATTCGTGGGATTTACACCCGCAATTACTAAATCTGCTTCTGCGGCTTGAATCATACTAATAAAACTTGCAAGTGAAGTTGTTGAGAGTTGAGAACCTGTATCTTTGATGGTTACAATAATAGGCGGAAACCAATCTTCTACTTTGTTAGCTAATCCCCCTTCACTCTCCACCTCCAAGCTACTTCCATCTGCGTTTTGCTGTTTAACTTTGAAAGACTTACCATATTGATGTTGTGC
>JAAFHL010000280.1 GCA_013298365.1 Bacteroidota bacterium
ATATATTTTTCAGGAATAATTTGCTGATTGAAGGCAACAATGACCTCTGATGAGTTAATTTGATATTGTGTTTCGATTACACATTTATCTCTTTCTGAATTGCTTTCTAACCAATAACTATCTTGCAAACCCAACGCAATCGCCTCTAACACAAGCGTTTTACCTATGCCATTTTCGCCTGTAAGGAAAATCCAACGAGTTGTTGAAGGTATATCTTCTATTTCAAGATTTTGAATCGCTTTGTAGTTTCTGATAGAAATACTTCTTAGGCAAAAGGGTAAACCCGCCACAAATGGCTTTTTGTTTCTGTCTGCTTGCCATTTTCTTACGTCAGCAACGTACTTAGCAAAATCTCGTTCTTTTATAAACCATTCATATCGCTTTTCTTTCAAATAATTATCAATTTCTATTTTATCATTTTCAAGAAATGTTTGGATAATCTGGGGAATAGTAATTTTATTATAGGATTTTAGGGCAAGTTTTTCTATAAATATATCTCTCAAAGGCGCATAAGATTCTTTGGGTAGTTCATTTATTCTTTCTGCTATATTTTCGTAAATATTTCTTTTTATTTTTTCTATATTTTCATTTCTTTGCTTAAAATCGTTTTCATCATCAAATTGTATGACAGTCATATTTTTACTTATATACAAATAAGCCTCATATTTCTTGAAGTTTACCCATAAATCAATATTTATGTATTCAGCATTTGTGTTCCAAAAAGAAACAATGAGATAAGAGGGTTCATGCCTAAGTTCCCATATCCTAAAATAAAACTCCTCCCCCTTCGCTCTTGCTTCAAGGTACTTATCAAACAGAAACGCAAAAATCTCATCATGCAAAGCTACTATTTCTTCTTGTGTCATATTCTTATTTTTTTGAAAAGACAAAAGTAGCAAAAAGGCTTATCTTAGCAAAATATTCTTATTGCACTCGTCCCCATTCCTCCTCAAAATACTGCACGAGAGCCTGGTTATTCAAGGTGTTTATTTCCGTTTTTCGGTGGTCTATGTCTTTGGTGAAAATGCACATGGCTGCCAAAGCGGTGCTGTCAAAAAAACGGAGGTTTTTGGGAAGGTGTTGATAGTCAGCATGAAATTCAGGTTTTAATGCGGCTAAGACATAACCCCAGTCGCCAAAGGAAGGCACATAGTCGTGGTAGGGCATGACATAAAAACCTGCGGCGGTAAGCGTGTTGTTGATGCACCAATATGCGTTGGGTGCAACGTAAGGCGAGGTAGATTGTACGCTCACAAGGGATTGATTATGAATATGTTTCTTTAATTCTGTGTAAAAAGAATGGGTGTATAATTTTCCTACGGAATAATTGGAAGGGTCGGGGAAATCTACCATCACAATGTCGTATTTTGTGGTGTCTTTTTTGAGCCAAATAAAGGCATCTGCGTTGATGACTTTCATTTTTTTATCCAAAAGAGAAGCGTTATTTATTTTTACCAATAAGGGATTTTGGGTAAATAATTTGGTCATTTCGGGGTCTAAATCTACTAAGGTAATGGATTGAATATCAGGATATTTCAATACTTCTCTGGCAGCACAACCATCACCACCACCCAAAATTAAGACTTTTTTTGCTTGCGGAAAAAGCGTGAAAGCAGGATGTACCAAAGCCTCGTGATAACGATATTCGTCCGCAGAATGAAATTGCAAATTGCCATTCAAATAGAGTTTATTGCCTTGCTTACCTGCTGTGAGCGTGATACGCTGATATTTGGAGGAAGTGGAATAAATGATTTTTTCGCCAAAATTGGCAGATTCTGCATAATTCATCAAATTTTCGCCCATAATAAAGGTAATAAGCAGCAACAAAAAAGAAAAAACGCCTATCACTTTGAGAAAAAGCGGATTATGTAAACCTTTTTTACTCATTTCTTTTTCTTTGACAAAGATGAGCCACAAAGCTACACTTACATTCATCAAGCCAAAAAAGAGAGAGGTTTTTATTAAGCCAAAAGTGGGAACAAAAAACAGCGGAAAAGCCAATGACGCAAGCAATGCGCCTGCATAATCAAACGAGAAAACCTTGGAAACCAAGTCGTTAAAATCAAATTCGTTTTGCAAAATGTACATCATCAAGGGAATTTCCAAGCCCACAAGCACGCCTGTTGTAAACATCATTCCATATAACACAATACCAAATGCTTCGATGTAATTGAATAAAATGAAAAAGGCGGTACTGCTAAATCCGCCAATCAAACCCACTAAAATTTCTACGATGATAAAGGTTTGTAATAGGTTCTTTTTGATGTATTTAGACAAAAAAGAGCCTACGCCCATCGCAAAAAGATAGACACCTATCACGGTCGAAAATTGCGTTACCGAATCGCCCAATAAATAGCTCGCAGCCGTCCCTGCGACTAATTCGTAGATAAGCCCGCAGGTTGCGATAACGGCGATGGAAAACAAGAGTAAAACACGCATTAAGTAGTTGATAGTTAAAAGTTGATAGTTGAAAGTTTGTATAAGTATTTAAAATCAATTATTTAAACTTAAAATATACTTTAACTCATTTCATACATCTACTTATTTTCCTAAAAAATCAATGAATTGCCGAAGCAATTATAATTGCAATGGCAATCATAAATGCGCCTGCGACAATGGCGATAGCGGTGTTTTTATTTTCCACCAATTCTTTATAAAGATTTTCGGGGGTGATTTTTTCTACAATGTAGAAAGAAAGCACCAAAATGAAAATGCCTACAAATGAGTATATTACAGAAGCCCCAAAGGAATGTAAGTTAATTAAATCTTGCATATTGAATAATGATTATGAATTTATTTGTGATGAACGGCTCCGTTTGAGCCGTAAGAAGTGCCTTTTTCGATTTCTGTTGAGAGTATATTCCAAACAGAATAGCCGCCTACTTGAAGGTAGCTGTAATAAGCAAGTATTCCCAGAAAGAATAACATGCTGAATTTACGTTTTAATAGATATTTTTTCATGTTGTGATGATTCAAATTGTTATTTAACCATAAAACTACGCTTCTTCCCCCCAATTTACCCCTTCATATATATCAGCTACTTGAATGACCATCTCCATTTTATCCAGCACAATTTCATCTGTCAAACGAGTATATAGATGCAAAAGCCAAGTATCCTCGTCTTCTCTTTTCTCATAAAGTTGAATAGCTATTTTGTCTTGATGGATGATTATATAATACAATAAACTATTGATTTGCAAGTAGTTGAATAATTTTTCGGAAGTATCTTTGCTTGCAGTAGATTCAGAAAGAACTTCTGCAATGAGGATAGGTTCATTCAAATATTTTTGCGTATCATTTCTTTCTTCACAAGAAACTACCACATCGGGATAATAGTATATATTTTCGCTAGAAATCTGTACCCGAATGTCACTCATAAAAGGCTCACAATCTTTGCCTTTAGATTTTAGTTTGGTATAAATATCAAAACATAGATTGCGGCTAATTCTATTGTGTGCAATACTGCTGCCTGCCATCGCAAAAATTTCGCCATTGATATATTCGTAGCGAAGTTCGCTGCGCTCATCTATGTCTATGTATTCTTGAAAAGAATATATAGGTTTTATTTTTGGAATTGCCATATATTTATGATAAATATGAATGTCTTGAAAATGCTTTGTAACGTGAATAAAATAAAGTATTAATTTGCTTCCTGCCTTGTTAGGGGCAAAATATCGGTAGAAAAACAAGCCCCCCCCCTCTCATATCAAATTTTTCGTGCAAGCACAAAAAAATGGGTGCAATTTGGGGATTTGTCGCCATTTTTGCCGATATTTTGTGCCTACGGCACAGGAGAAACGGAGAAATAATGCTTGATAAAAATTCGTACTTTATTTTATTTAGATTCCTTTTCAGCTTATGAGGAATTTTCGCTATCCCAATTGATTGAATTTTCGCCACCTTTTAGCCAAATAAAATAGTCTTCTACCAACCAAAGAATAATATTCAAGATAATTAACATGCCTACAAATGTCCAACATAAATTGAGGCTACCTCGAGCAGCATATATATCAAGTACAATTGTTTTGGGATTAGAATTTGCTTGCGCAATAGCTTGTATTTCAAGTTGATATGTACCTTTTGGTATATGCTCTATTACGCCTGTATTTCTGTGACTGCCTTCACGCCATGCCCCGTCACTGTCTGTTCCTGAATAATATTCTGCTTCGATGACACAATAACGTGTTTCGTCTGTTTTGGTATTTACCAAAGCGATTTCTGCGCCTGCCCAATCATTTTGTAGGTCATCGCAGGTAAATTCCACACTTAATAATCCATAGTCGTATGTGAGTTCAAAAGGTGTAGAGACAACTAATGGCGATTTTTTGTAAAGCCCCAAACTATCATTTTTGCTCTCATCTCCTCGAATAAAAATGCGGTCAAGTTTGGCAATCTGTTTTTTTTCAATATAAAAAGCAAAAGCAATTCCCAACATGGCAATTATCGTAAAAAGACTCATCAAGCGAAAAAAAGGAATGTCCCAATTCCAATAAAAAGGCTGATTGCCCACATAGCCGATTTTGTCGGGCATGTCTATTTTGCGGGTTAAACCTGCCAAAACCTCATTGGGAAATAAATATTCGCCTTTGTAGCAAAAAGACAGAATACCTTTATTTCCCCTTTTCTCCTCTACAATGCGCAAATGTCCTCTTTTTACATACTCAAAAGCGATATTTCCATTGTCTTCAAAAGGGTTAAAATTAAATTCACCTTCTACATAATCAATTTTGAGTTGATAATGATGGTACAAATAATAGTTTCCATTTTCGATATCAACATTTTTTTTGTTGGGGTTAATGAAACTATTGGAAGGCTTTTCTTGCAAGAAATCAAAGGTTTCTGCTTCCTCAATTTGATTCCAATGTCCATTATATTCCGACAAAAATAGGTTTTCGTTGTTTTCGTTTGTAAAACAATATTCTGTCCAAATCGCTGATGTATCAATTAACTCTTGTTTTACGATTTTGCCTGTCAAAATATACGTCCCTTTTTCGCTTGTATATTCATCGCCCAATTTGAGTAACTCGCATTGTGCAGCTCGAAAAGTGCTGATTTTTATCTTAACGTTTTTGTCATCAGGCGAAAACAAATGTTGGCAAGCCGTACACACAAGCCACTTCGATTGCGCATGGAGTGCATTTCGTTGATGATTACAGTTTGTACAGAAAACCTGATGTCCCAGCATTTATCTTTTAATATTATGTTGTTGAATAATTTCCCCCGAAAAGAAAGTTACGATTTCCGCTGCAATTCTTTCTACAAGTATGTGATTGTCTTTCAAATAATTACATAGAAAAACATCAAATGTAACCAAGTTGTATTCGGGCCAAGTATGAATCGCAATATGCGACTCTGTGAGGCAATGCACTGCTGTATAACCGCCGCCATCAAACTGATGTAAAGACTCGCCAACTTGCACTAAATCATATTTTTGTATGTTTTTTTGCATAAAGGTGTGCCATTTTTTCACTTCACTCGTTTTGTCTTGCGCTGTTGAATGGATTTCACAAAGGATATGTAAGCCTGCTTTATACAAAATATGTGTTGCTTGTGTGGTTTTGTTTGATTGACAAAGGTAAAAAAAAGACTTGTATTTGCAAAGTTTTCTGCGAATTTTTAATATCTTTTCCTATTTTTGCAGACAAATACATTTAATTTTCATTATGAAACATTCCATCTTTATTTTATTACTTACAGTTGCCTCCTTGCTTACCAGCTGTACAAAAGACGTAGAAAAGGGCAAACAGAACGTAGATGACAGTTCGTTAGATTGGCTACGAGATGCAGGCGAAACGCAAAACTTTAAATCGGTGGGCGTTAGCAATTTGCTGAAACTTACCAATAATAATCTTAAAACGTCTTATATTGCTGCATCGGATTGCGACAAAAAATTTCCCAAAGAAACCTGCTATCATTATGATATGCAGCAAGTATTCATTACCGCAAATACGGCAGACAACACATTTTCAGTAACTTACGCTATCATTCGTAGCATCAGCGACAATCAGTTTTATGATAGGTTAGAAGTGTCTATGTTTGAAGATGAAAAAACCTTTGCAAATATGGCAATCGTTACTTGGGCAGAGAATACCGACAAATTGAATGAAGCCAATGGCTTTAGCGACCTACAAAACAGCATTACCTTAGAGGGCAAAACGTTTCAAAATGTATATCACAAAAAAGACGTAGGCGGAGATTTGTATTTTAGCAAAGAAAAAGGCGTTGTTGCGTTTGAAACGGGTGATGGCAAGTTGTGGGTATTGCAATGATGTATGCATTAGGATTTAAGATAATTTGTTCTAATAATGGATTCATGCGTATTTTGTATGTATGTGCTTGAAAGTACAAATACAGTGATTTTAGTTGATATTTTCAGTCAAAAAAAACAGATTCTCACAAATATTGCTATCCGTGAGAATCTTCGCTTAAATCTCCGTTAATCTGCGAAAAACTATTGATTAATCGCTACCTTACTCATGCTTGTCCAATATTTATACTCATTCGTATAATATAAATACGCACAAGATGCGGGTGCTTCATAATTTCCTGCTATATCGGCTTT
>JAAFHL010000281.1 GCA_013298365.1 Bacteroidota bacterium
AGCGAAAGCATCATAACCAACTGCTGTTCCATCGAAAGGGGAATATTTGCGGCTTGTGCCACAAAAATGGTAGCAAGCGAGAGATATAAAGTTGTACCATCTAGGTTAAAAGTGTAACCTGTGGGCAACACAAAAGAGATAATTCTACGAGGAATCCCAAATTCTTCCAATTTTTCCATGGCTTTTGGCAAGGCAGAATCACTGCTTGTGGTTGCAAAAGCAATCGTTACAGGTTCGGAAATGGCTTTGATAAACTTACGAATCGGCAATTTTATATACAAGGCAATCGGTACAAAAACCAATAAAATAAACACACTCAAAGCGGCATATAAAGTAAGGAGTAATTTGCCTAAATTGAGCAAAACCTCTATTCCCATATGCGCAACCGTAACGGCAATCGCAGCACCTACCCCAATTGGCGCATAATACATTATGATATTGGTAAACTTAAACATGATTTCGGAAAGACTTTCCATAAAATGAAGCACAGGATTACGTTTTTCCACAGGCAACATCGCCATACCAATCGCAAATAACACACTAAAAATAACAATTTGAAGTACTTTTCCTTCTACAATGGATTTAGAAAGATTTTCAGGGAAAATATCTAAAATCATATTAGAATGGTCTTTTTGCTTTTCTGCATTTTCCTTCATCACACCTACTGCCTTCTTTTGACTTTCGGAAAGTTGCGCCACAGGCTGTTTGATGCCTGCACCTGCTTGTGTGAGGTTGATTGCCCCTAAACCAATAAAAAGAGCCAAAGTCGTTACAATTTCAAAATATAACAAAGCTTTCCAGCCCATTCTACCCACTTGTTTGATATTTGCATGTCCTGCAATACCCACAACTAAGGTAGAAATCAACAAGGGCGCAACAATGGTTTTGATTAATTTAATGAAGATTTTGCTCAATACTTGTAAATTTAAGGCAAAATCGGGGTGATCATTCCCCAAAGCTACCCCAATAATCATGCTCACAAAAATCCAAGTTGTGAGGCTTTGTTTATGCAGTCCATACGCAAATAACATTCCGCATATCACCCAATGAAACGCACTTTGTATATCCGAAGGAATATTTGCCCATGAAAAATAAGAGACACACATACCAACTGCGGCGATTGCGCCTAAACCAATTGCTATAAACGGCTTAGTAGCCGTGGGCAAGATGCGAAAAAGGGCTGCACTTGTGAGCAAAATCGAAATATGCCCCATAAGGTATGCACTTTCGGTTGCGATGCCATATATTGCGGCAAAGATAGCGGTAATTAGCAGCGAAATACCTGCTACTATAGATATAGGATGTTTCATTTATATATTGATTTGTCTGTTAATTCGGGCAAAGATAGGGATTTTTTGTGTTTCTCACAGTCTTTTAGAAAATATAAAAAAACAGATTTACACAAATATTTTTATCTGTGTAAATCTGCGAAAAATGGCGATTACGATTTAACTACACGCCAAAAGCAGCAGCAAAATCGTCCCAATCAGAATATGCCGCCCCAATATAGGCTTCAAACTCGCTTTCTGTCATTTCACGATGCTCATATTGTGCAGCACCGTTGCTCCAGTATTTTCTTTCGAAAATAACTTTTCCTGTATCAGCATTATAGCCTAATTGTATTCCGCCATAATCGGCGTAAGAGGCTTGTAAAGAATTGCCATTTTTTAGCAAATCAATCGCTCTTTGTGCATCATTGTTTGTCATATAAATTGTTATTATAAGTTTATTATTTAAGTATGAATGCTTTCTTTTTCAGTCCTGGATTTACTTTTAGTTCTTGTACCACAAAATCTATGGTTTGTGAATCAATAATTTGTTTCACACGATGCGCAAATTTTACACCACCTACTTCTTTATATTCGCTAAAATAGATATTCATGCTTGTGAACTGTCCTGCTTGACCTGGAATTTTCAAAGATTCTTTCACTTTAAGCCCTGTTTCAATGTCGTAATAAGATTGCATCATGTCGCCACTCGGCAATTCTACTTCAAGATGATACGCATCTTTACCATTGACTTTCTCAATGCCTTGAACGGTAGTTTTGATGCCCATTTCTTTGTATTTTGCCTCCACAAACATGACTGCACGAAATTGCAAATCCAATAATTCTTTGCCTTCAATATTTCTCAATCCATCTCTGTTTTTTTCTGTTCCTTTTTTGCCATCATACAAACGAGTATTTGCGCCCATCTGACTCAAAGCCTCTCTTTTAGCAATATTAGGAGCTTTAGCAAAGGTATTAGAAATCAAATCCATGCCATTAAATTGTGCTAACATAGAAATTTGGTAATCTTTTACCGCTTTTAACTTGTCTGCTCCACCCAAAGCAATCACATACTTACTAATAATTTCTTCAGCAGTAGCCGTAACAACAGGGGCAGGTGGCGCAACTTCAACTACAACTTCTTTTGCAGGAACTTTATTACCTAAAATATCATAATCAATAATTTCACCAAAAGGCTTTAATTTTTCTGCTATTTCACTTGCTTTTCCTACCACAATAATGTGCGTACTTTGCGGCAATATATATTGATTAGCCACACGTCTTACATCATCTTTGGTGATAGCTGCCAGATTTTTGAGATAATTTGTATAATAATCAGCAGGCAAATTATAGCGAGCAATATTCAATGCAAAATTAGCAATCGTTTGAGATGACTCTAAATTTCGAGCAAAAGTACCTGCCATAAAATTGAGGGTACGAGTAAGTGCTTCTGGAGAGACATCTTCGTTACGGATTCGAGTCATCTCATTTAGGATTTCTACAATTGAACTATCTGTAACGGCATTTCTTACGCTCGCACCTGCCGAAAACTCTCCTACGATTTCATTAGAAGAAAGGCTAGAATATGCGCCATAAGTATAGGCATGTTTTTCTCTCAAATTTTGGAATAAACGACCAGATGCACCGCCCCCCAAAATACTATTCATCACTTTTGCGGCTATTTCATCTTTGCTGCCAGGCACAAGCTCAATGGGATTGATTACCCGAATGATAGATTGTACAGAAGCATCACGATTGATGAGTTCTACATAGTTTTTGCCAGGATTGGTAATTTTAGGATAACTAGCTTTAGGAACATCTCCTTTTTGCCAAGCAGCAAAGCGTTTGTTAATCAAAGTTTTAGCTTCGTCAAGCGTAATATCTCCCACAATAGCAAGATAGGCTACATTGGGACGAAAAAAGGTTTTATAATATTTTTCGCAGTCTTCAACGGTAATATTTGCCAAAGATTCAAGGGTCATATTT
Organism: Bacteroidota bacterium; assembly: GCA_013298365.1. Classification (GTDB taxonomy): domain Bacteria; phylum Bacteroidota; class Bacteroidia; order J057; family J057; genus JAAFHL01. The sequence goes on from JAAFHL010000281.1 coordinate 3,255, forward strand.
TCGCCAAAAGTATGGGCATCACCATAAACAATTCTATCTGAAACCACATTCATAATGGCTTCAGGATTGTCTTTTTTGGTAGCAAGTCCCGACTCATTTTGCTTTTTGAGCTTATCAAATTCCGCAGGAACAAATTTTGCATTCATAGCAATATCCGCCATCAATTCCGTCAATTTGTCGGCGTGTTTTTTCAAACCTGCGGCAAAAATATTGTTTTGAGAAGTGATAAGTGTTGCACCTGTCAAAGCAATTTGCTGGTCTATTTGGTCTTTGTTGAGCGTATTTGTAGCTGTTTTAATCAAATCGCCCGCCATAGATGCTGCACCTGCTTTATTTCCTTCCAAAATAGGGTCAAAATCTAAGACAAGGTTTAAACTAAGATAAGGTAATTTATGATTTTCTACCACAAAAACCTTCATGCCATTGTCCAAGGTAAAAGTCTCCATTTTCCCAATTTTTATTTCGGGTGCAGGACCTGGTGCTGGCACTTTGCTCCTATCTAATTGAGCAGTAGCCGAATATAAAGAAAATAGTGTAACTATTGAAAAAAGTATATGTTTCATTTTATATGATAAATAGATTTGTTATTGGTACAGATAGAAAAATATAAAGAAATTCACCGCAATTATTTTTTAGGCAAAACACGTAAATTTACCCGATTATTTTTTTGAAGATAAGTGTTCGCCACTCTCTTTATGTCTTCTCTGGTTACTTTTTTATACAAGTCCAATTCTGTATTGATAAGGTTTGTATTTCCTTTATTATATACGTAGCTATTTGCCAAATCTTCGGCAATGCTCGCCACAGAAGCCTTGCGAGATACAAGTTGATTTTCTACTTTATTAATTAACGCTTGGTACTCATCTTCTGAAATCAATTCGTTTTTTATACGCTCCACCTCCTCATCTAACAGTTGGTCAATCGTAGCGGGTGTTACGCCAAGACTTGCCAAAGCCGTAATATTCGCAATTCCCGCATCTTCCATCAAGCGTGCATACGCATATACTTGCACTGACTTATTTTCTTTATCTATCAATCTTTTGTTGAGACGAGAATTTTCACCATTGCCCAATGCCATCATTAGCATATCAACGGCATATGCATCAACATTTGTTTCACTCGGAATGCGATAGGTATGTGTAATCATTGGCAACTGTATTTTGTCAAATACAGAGTCTATGATTTCTGCGCCAAGCGGCGGCTCTTGTACATTTGGACGAGGGATTTCCTTTGTTCCTTTGGGAATATCGCCATAATATTTTTTGACCCATTCTTTGGCTTGGTCTATTTTAATATCGCCCACAATCGTAAGGGTTGCATTATTAGGCACATAAAATGTTTTGTAAAAATCCATAAACTCTGTCAATGTCGCTTGATTAATATATTGTGCAGAGCCGATAGGAGTCCAACGATAAGGATGAACCTTAAAAATACGCTTAAAAATCTCCTCCGATACACGTCCATATGGTCTGTTATCGTAGCGAGAATTACGCTCCTCCTTCACCACGCCACGTTGCGTTTCTACGCCCACGCTATCCACTTTTAGTTGCAACATACGTTCAGACTCCATCCACAAAGCCATTTCTAATTGATTTGAAGGAACAATTTCATAATAATACGTTCTATCTGTAGAGGTATTTGCATTTAATTCACCGCCAATGCCTTGAATTTTTTTCATATAGTCCCCTCTTTCAATATTTTTAGAGCCTTCAAACATGAGATGTTCAAAAAAATGGGCAAAACCGGTACGTTGTGCATCTTCATTTTTTGAGCCTACATGATATAAAACAGAAACCGCTACAATAGGCGTTGTATTATCTTGATGCAAAATCACATGCAAGCCATTGTCAAGATTGTATTCCTCAAATTTGATGTTTTGTGCCAATAAAGGTGCAAAAACACTTAGCCATCCGACTAATAATAATGAGATTCTCTTCATGTTAATAATTAATTGATTGAAAATATAAGACAAATTGATAATATAAATTACCAAAATTAGTCGTTTATCGTTGGCAAAATTACGTAAAAAAATACTATCATTACTTAAACTACTTAATTATGTCTCATTCCAGTAGGAAAATAAGTGTTTTAAAAAAAATATTATTTAATAATAGCATTATTTTTTAGTTTTGTGGCTAAAATATCTTTTTTGACAGTGACTTTTTGAGATACAATAGTCTTATAAATCCAATCATTGTTTTTTTATTTTACACACTTTATTCTAACTCAATTATTATGGGAATGATTCAAGAATTTAAAGATTTTGCCATGAAAGGCAATCTTGTAGACATGGCAGTAGGGGTTGTGATGGGAGCAGCCTTTGGCACTGTAACTAAAGCTTTTATTGATGGTATGTTTATGCCGCTAATAGGACTAATCTTCAATGTAGGAGATTTGAGCGCAGCAAAAATCATACTTTCTAATGCGGTTATGGAGGGTGATAAGGTCGTTACACCTGAGTCTGCCATCATGTATGGTAATTTTATTGGGGCAATTATCAACTTCATTATCGTAGCTTTTGTAATGTTTTTAATCATCAAAGGTATTAATAAAATGAAAAAAGCTGCCCCTGCGCCCGCACCTGCAGCACCTTCAGCACAAGAAGTTTTGTTAAGCGAAATACGTGATTTGTTGAAGAAACAATAAGGGATTTTACGCAAGTAATCCCATCATTTTTATTCTCCTTTGGAAATTTATTTTCAAAGGAGAATTTATTTATATTCAGCCCTTGCCCGATTAAGTCTATCATTTATAGCAAGTCCTAAGCCTTTTTCGGGAAGAAATTCGGCTAAAATAGCCCTAAGTCCTAAATTGTCTAAAAAACGCATGGCTTTAAATAAATTTTTGGCTGCTTCTGCCATATCGCCTGTTGCAGATAATACAAATTGATTTTCGGGCGCAATAAAAGTTTTTTTTATTTGAAAAACCAAAGCACCTACCTTTTCATTACCATGCTCCACTATTAAATCCGCTATATTTCCAATATATAAAGGCGTTTTAGGGGCGTAATGACTTAATAATTGCCCGGCTGTTTGCGGTTTTGATTCGACATGCGTAAGTAACATTGCTTTTCCTACTACTTTTTCAATGGCATCTACACTTAAACCCCCAAGTCTGTAAATCAAGGGCTTATCTGCTTCATCAAAACCCACAATCGTGGACTCTACGCCTACATTACATTCACCACCGTCAAGAATAAAAGCAATTTTTTCGCCCAATTGTGCGGCAACATGGGCAGCAGAAGTAGGACTAATGTAGCCAAAGGGATTGGCACTTGGCGCAGCAAGCGGAAAATCAATGCTTTG